>JAGVPR010000049.1 GCA_020052115.1 Candidatus Eiseniibacteriota bacterium | reverse complement strand
GAGCCCGTGCCGGCGTCGAAGCTCCGGCGCGGCGACCATGTGCTCGTCGAGGCCGGCGAGTACATCCCTGCCGACGGCGAGATCGTCGAAGGGGTCGCCTCGGTGGACGAAAGCGCGATCACGGGCGAGAGCGCTCCGGTGATCCGCGAGAGCGGCGGCGACCGCAGCGCCGTCACCGGCGGCACCCGCGTGCTCTCCGACTGGCTCCTCATCCGCATCACGGCGAACCCGGGCGAGGCGTTTCTCGACCGGATGATCGCCCTCGTCGAAGGTGCGAAGAGGCAGCGGACCCCGAACGAGATCGCGCTCGCGATCCTGCTCGCCGCGATGACCATCATCTTCCTTCTCGCGACCGCCACGCTGCTGCCCTTCTCGATCTTCAGCGTGCACGCCGCCGGAAGCGGGAATCCCGTCTCGATCACCGTGCTCGTCGCCCTTCTCGTCTGCCTCATTCCGACGACGATCGGCGGGCTTTTCTCCGCCATCGGCATCGCCGGCATGGATCGCATGATCCGCGCGAACGTGATCGCCACCTCGGGCCGCGCCGTCGAGGCGGCTGGCGACGTGGACGTGCTGCTCCTGGACAAGACCGGCACGATCACCCTCGGCAACCGCCAGGCGACCGCCTTCCTTCCGGCCAAGGGGGTGAAACCCTCCGAGCTCGCGCAATCGGCGCAGCTCGCCTCGCTCGCCGACGAGACGCCCGAAGGGCGGAGCATCGTCGTGCTCGCGAAGCAACGCTTCAACATCCGCGAAGTGGACGTGAAGCAACTCGGCGCACGGTTCGTGCCGTTCAGCGCGCAGACACGCATGAGCGGCGTGGACATGAACGGCGATCAAATCCGAAAGGGGGCGGCCGACGCGATCGATGCGTACGTGATCCAGCACGGCGGCCGCATCCCCGAGGACGTTCGAACGAGCGTGGATGAAGTGGCGCGCGCGGGCGGCACGCCGCTCGTCGTCACCCGGGGCGCGCGTGTCATGGGCGTGGTGCAGCTCAAGGACATCGTGAAGGGCGGGATCCGTGAGCGCTTCGGCGAACTTCGCGCCATGGGGATACGTACCATCATGGTCACAGGCGACAACCCTGTCACGGCCGCCGCGATCGCCGCCGAGGCGGGAGTGGACGACTTCCTCGCGGAGGCGACGCCGGAGACCAAGCTCGCCTTGATTCGGGAGCACCAGGCGGGCGGCAGGCTCGTGGCGATGACCGGCGACGGCACGAACGACGCGCCGGCGCTCGCCCAGGCCGATGTGGCCGTCGCCATGAACACCGGCACGCAGGCCGCCAAAGAAGCCGGCAACATGGTGGACCTGGACAGCAACCCCACGAAGCTCCTCGAGGTGGTCCACATCGGGAAGCAGCTCCTCATGACGCGGGGGGCTCTCACAACGTTCAGCGTCGCAAACGACGTCGCGAAGTACTTCGCGATCCTGCCGGCGGCCTTCGCGCCGATCTACCCGGCCCTCGCCGCACTGAACGTGATGAAGCTCGCGACGCCCCAGAGCGCGATCCTCTCGGCCGTCATCTTCAACGCGCTCATCATCGTGGCGCTCATCCCGCTCGCGCTTCGAGGCGTCCGTTACCGCGCGGTCGGTGCGGCCGCGCTGCTCCGCCGCCACCTGTTGATCTACGGCCTCGGGGGTCTCATCGCGCCGTTTCCTGGGATCAAGCTCGTGGACATGGTCCTCCAGGCCTTGCATCTGACGTAGGAGGCGTGAAACCGATGGTTTGGCGAAACGCAATCGTTCTCTACGCAGCGCTCACGGTGCTCACAGGCATCGTCTATCCGCTGGTCGTGACGGGGATCGCTGACGTTGTGTTCCCGCACGAGGCCAAGGGAAGCCTGATCACGTCCTCCAGGAAGGTGATCGGTTCCGAGCAGATCGGGCAGCAATTCTCAGACCCGCGCTACTTCTGGGGCCGGCCGTCGGCGACGTCGCCGGCGTACGACGGCGCCGCGTCGAGCGGGTCTAACCTGGGGCCGAATCATCCCGACCTCGCGAAGGCAGTTCAGGAACGGGTCGCCGCGCTGCGCGCGGCCGATCCGTGGAATGCAGCGGCGGTTCCGATCGATCTCGTGACCGCCTCCGGAAGCGGACTCGACCCCGACGTCTCGCCGGCGGGGGCGCTCTACCAGGCCGGCCGCGTGGCGCGAGCCCGCGGGATCACGGAGAAAACCGTGCGAGCGCTCATCGTGCGCTCCACCGAAGGACGCACGTTCGGGATCCTCGGCGAACCGCATGTCAACGTGCTGAAGTTGAACCTAGCGCTGGATCTGATCCAGCATCCACGCCCGGCGGAGGAATGATGTCGCTCGACGGTGACCCACGCGAGCCCGACGAGAACGTTTACCGGATCTTCGCGGGACCCGCCGCCCTTGACCGCTCCGATCCGCGGGTCATGGCACAAACCTACCTCGCCTACACCGGCACCAAGGACCTGCGCCAATGGGCCGTGCAATTGGCCGCGGCCGGAGGCGTTGTCGTGTGGTTGCTGGCCGTCTGGCCCGACGTCGTTTCGAGGAGCTTCCGTCAGGACGTCCTCATCCTCTGGCTCTTCCTCGTCGCGGGAGCGGTCGTGCTCCGCATCGTCGAGCGGCGAAGAGAGGTGGAGTTCCGTCGAACCTGGGAGGCGCACGAGCATCACGGCGGACGTGACCGCATGCCCGGCACGGAGTAGAATCCCCGGGGCCGGAGTGAGAGCGCGATGCCCGACGACACACGTACCGACAGAGAAGGCCGTCCCGATCCGGACCTGCTGATCGCCGAGGCGCGCGAGGAGGAATCGAGCGCCGCGCGAGGGCGGTTGCGGGTCTTCTTCGGAGCTTCTGCCGGCGTGGGCAAGACCTACACGATGCTCGATCAGGTCCGGCAGAAGAAGGCCGCGGGCGTAGACATCGTTGCCGGCTGGGTCGAAACGCACGGGCGCAAGGAAACCGAGGCGCTCCTCGAGGGCCTGGAGATCCTCCCGCCCCGCATCCTCTCGTACCGGGGAATTCAGCAGCGCGAATTCGACCTCGACGCCGCGCTCGCCCGCCGCCCTTCCCTTCTTCTCCTCGACGAGCTCGCCCACACGAACGTCACCGGATCGCGCCACGCGAAGCGCTGGCAGGACGCAGAGGAGCTTCTGCACGCCGGCATCGACGTCTACACGACGATCAACGTCCAGCACGTCGAGAGCCTGAACGACATCGTGGCTCAGGTCACGGGCGTGACCGTCCGCGAGACCGTGCCCGACAGGATCCTCGAATCCGCGGAGGAGATCGAGTTCATAGACCTGCCGCCCGATGATCTGCTGCAGCGCCTTCGCGACGGTAAGGTATACGTGCCCGGCGAGGCCGAGCGCGCGATGCGCGCCTTCTTCACCAAGGCCAACCTGATCGCTCTCCGCGAGCTCGCCCTGCGCACCACGGCCGAGCGGGTGGACGCGCAGATGAGGCGATACCGGGGCCGCCAGCGGATCGAGGCTGTCTGGCCGGTCAGCGAGCGATTGCTCGTTGCCGTCAGCGCATCCCCGTCGGCCGCACGCGTCGTCCGGGCGGCGCAACGCATGGCCGCCGGGCTTCGCGCTCCGTGGGTCGTGGCGTACGTGGAGACGCCGGCCAGCGTCCGGATGAGCCAGGCCGACCGCGACCGCGTGGACGCAACGCTCATGCTGGCCGAGCAACTCGGAGCGGAAACGGCCATCCTGCGCGGTGAGCGGATGGCGGACGAGATTCTCGCTTACGCTCGCGAGCGAAACGTCACGAAGATCGTCGTCGGCAAGCCGACGCGACCCTGGTGGAGGTACCGAATCTTCGGCTCCGTCGTGGACGATCTCATGCGCCGGAGCGATGACACCGACGTCTACGTGATCCGCGGCCGGGCCGAAGACGCGGGGTCGGTCGCGAGAAGGCCGCTCCGGCCCACAAGCCCGCTCCGCTCTTACGCGGCCGCGGTCGTCGCCACGGCCGCCACGACCGGGCTCGCCGCCCTCGTCTTCCGGCAGCTCGCGCCCGTGAACGTCGCGATGCTCTACATCCTGATGGTCGTTGCCGTCGCCGCGCTCTTCGGCCGCGGACCGTCCATCCTGGCCTCGATGCTCGGCGTCGCCGTGTTCGATTTCTTCTTCGTGCCGCCGTATCTGACGTTCCGCGTGAGCGACACGGAGTACCTCCTGACCTTCGCCGTGATGCTCTCGGTCGCGCTCGTCATCAGCACGCTCACCGTCAGGCTGAGACAACAGGTCGAGAGCTCGCGGTTCCGCGAACGGCGCACCGCGTCGCTCTACGCGATGAGCCGAGACCTGAGCCGTGCCGCCGCGGTCGAGGAGATCGTGGAGGCGGCGGAGAGCCGGATCGCCGAAGTGCTGCATACGGAGGTCTGGGTGCTCGTGCCCGGTCCCGGCGGCGCGCTCGAAACGGCGCCCGGGGTGACCTCCGCCTTTCCCCTCTCCGAGAAGGAGCGGGGGGTGGCGCAGTGGGCGTTCGATCATGCCTCGATCGCGGGACGCGGCACATCCACGCTGCACGCGGCCGAGGCGCTCTACGTCCCGATGATCGGGGCGCGCGGCCCGGTGGGCATCATCGGTCTATTCCCGAGCGACCCCGAGGAGGGCCTCGGCCCCGAGCGGCTGCACATGGTCGAGGTGTTCGCGAACCAGACGGCGCTCGCGATCGAGCGCGCCACGCTGGAGCGCGAAACGCGCGAGGCGCGACTTCGCATCGAGGCCGAGGGGCTTCGCAGCGCGCTTCTGAGCTCGATCTCGCACGATCTGCGGACACCGCTCGCGGCGATCACAGGCGCCGCGAGCAGCCTCCTTGACGAGAAGCTCACCTTCGATTCGAGCACGCGCGACGAACTGGTCCGCTCGATCTACGACGAATCGGAGAGGCTTGGGCGGCTCGTCGCGAACCTGCTGCACATGACGCGGCTGGAATCGGGCGCGGTGCAGATTTGCAAGGAATGGCAGCCGATCGAGGAGGTCATCGGTTCCGCCCTCAACCATACGGAGCGCCAGCTCGGGCGGCGGAGCGTCAACGTGTCGCTGCCGCATGAACTCATCATGGCACCGATGGACCCGGTCCTCATCGAGCAGGTGCTGGTGAACCTCGTCGAGAACGCCGTGCGCTACACTCCGGACGGGAGCCCGATAGACATCCGGGCCGAACGATCGGACGGACAGGTGATGATCGAGGTGGCCGACCGGGGACCGGGCGTGCCGGAAGCTGAGAAGGAGCGGATCTTCGAGAAGTTCCACCGTCTCGACGATCGCTCGCGCGGCGTGGGGCTGGGGCTCGCCATCTGCCGGAGCATCGTCCTTGCGCACGGCGGCGCCATCTCCGTCGAGAGCCGCGCGGGCGGGGGCGCGGCCTTCCGCGTCACGCTTCCACTTGAGGGTGAGAGCCCGCAGATGCCGGAGAGCGAGGAAGCGCACCCCGGCGAGGCCCCACGTACATGAACCCCACGGAAACGGTCGTTCTGCTCATCGAGGATGAGATCGAGATTCGCCGGTTCCTCCGGGCCACGCTGGGAGCGCACGGTTACAAGCTCATCGAGGCGACGACCGGCGAGGAGGGGCTCCGCCTCGCGGCCTCGCACCAGCCGGAACTCGTCATCCTGGATCTCGGCCTTCCCGACCTCGACGGACTCACCGTGGCGCGCCGCCTGCGCGAATGGTCTCCCGTTCCGATCATCGTGCTCTCCGCGCGCGGGCAGGAGGGCGACAAGATCGCGGCGCTCGACGCGGGCGCGGACGACTACGTCACGAAGCCGTTCGGCGTGGGCGAACTCACCGCACGCATGCGCGTCGCGCTTCGCCACGCGGCCCGCGGGGAGGGCGACCGGGCCGAGTCGATCTTCGAAGCCGGCGCCCTTCGCGTGGATCAGGCGGCTCGTAGAGTGACGGTGGACGGACACGAAGTCCACCTGACGGCGCTCGAGTACCGTCTTCTGCAGACCCTCGTGCGCCATGCGGGCAAGGTGGTCACGCACCGCCAGCTCCTGCAGACCGTCTGGGGCCCGACCTTCACGGACCAAAACCACTACATCCGTGTCTACATGCACCAGTTGCGGAACAAGATCGAGCCTGACCCGGCGCGACCGCGGTATCTGCGAACCGAGCAGGGGGTAGGTTACCGGCTCTCCGACGAGTGATCGAACGGGCGGTCCCCCGCGGTGTCTCAGCAGCCGGACGGATCGCCGGCGAGCGCGCCGCTCGTTTCGGCCGAGGAGCAGCGGTGCAGCTCGAAGGTCACGTGCGCCAGCCCGAGATCGGCGGGGAGCAGACTCCGGTAGTGCTCGACCGGCCCGGGATTCGAGGCGACCACGGCGATGATCGCCGCGTATTGCCCCGGCCCGACCGACCAGAGATGAAGATCGGCGACCCGGTTGTCGTCGTGGCGCTCGACGCTCTCGCGGATGCGCGTCGCGATCTCCTCCGGACCCTGACGGTCGAGCAGAACGTGGCCGGCCCCGCGGAACAGACCGAACGACCAGCGCGAGATCATCACGGCCCCCACGATCCCCATCAGCGGATCCATCCACACGGCGCCGAAGAACCGCGCGGCGAGCAACGCCGCGATGGCGAGGACCGATGTGTACGCGTCCGCGAGCACATGGAGGTACGCGGACCGCAGATTGTGATCGTGATGGTGGTGGTGGTGATGGCGCCCGGCCGCCCCGCCTCCATGATCGTGGGCGCCTCCCCCCCCGCCCCCGAGGATGAGGATTGACACGCCGTTCACGACGAGCCCCACAACCGCCACGGCAATCGCGTTCTCGAAGGCGATCGAAACCGGATGGATGAGACGCTCCACGCTCTGAACCGCCATCAGCAGCGAGAACACGGCCAGCAGCACCGCTCCCGTCAGGCCCCCGAGCGCATTCACCTTCCCGGTGCCGAAGCTGTACCTGGGATCGTGGGCGTGCCGCCTCGCGTACACATACGCGAACGCGTTGATCCCGAGCGCGACCGTGTGGGATCCCATGTGAAGGCCGTCGGCAAGGAGGGCCATCGAGCCGAACACGATCCCCGCGGCGATCTCGAGCGCCATCATCGTCCCCGTGAGAACGAGAACGACGACGGTCCGACTCTCGGCGGGCCGCTTTGCCCCGTGCCCGAAGTCGTGGGCGTGTTGCCAGGAATGAAGGCTCTGGGTGTGCATGTCGGAGCGCGATCCTACCACGCAAAGCAGCCGATAGGCAGGGGCTCCGTCAGAGCAGCGGCCGGGTCAGCCTCCGATAGCAGAGAGCGAACATGGCCAGATCGAACGCGGCGATATACCCGAACGCGCGGCCCAACAGCCGCCAGTCCCAGCCGGACAGGATGAGCGAGCGCGACGCGTCAATGGCGTGCGTCATCGGATTGAGCATGGCGGCCGCGCGCATCCAGTTGGGAACGAGGTTCAGCGGGATGAGCGCGCTGGAGAGGAAGAAGAGCGGGAGCGAGAGCACGCCGATGATCGCGAAGAACGAACCGTGCTCCCGCAAGCTGAACGCCAGCGTCAGCGACACGACAGCGAGCCCGATCGTGAACAGCAGTGATATCAGGAGGATCATCCCCACGCCGGGCAAGCCGGCGCGCACCCTCACGCCCATGAGGTACGCCACCGCGAGCATGAGGAGCGTCTGAGCGAGCGTCATCGCCACGATGTAGAAGATCCGGCCCAGGAGGATCGAGCCGCGATTCGCCGGCGTGGCCAGCACCTTCTCCAGGAACCCGTTCTCGCGATCGAAGAGTAGCGGAATACCGCCGGCCATGCCGTTGCCGAGCACGGTCATCACCACGACGCCCGCCGTCATGAAGGTCAGGTAGTCCGTGCCCGAAGGGAAACCAGGCATCTCGCGGGCGCGCTCGAAGAGATTGCCGAAGAGAAGGAGCCAGATCATCGGCTGTGTCAGCGTAAAGAAGATGTTGTACGGCTCTCTCTTCAGATGCCAGAACCAGCGCATGGTCAGGGCGCGCGCTTCGATCAGCAGGCCGGTCATCGCGTCCTTACCCCTCCCGGAGTTGCCGTCCCGTGTGCTGCAGGAACACCTCGTCCAGCGACGGCTTGCGGTAGGCCAGCTCTTCGATCGCCACACGCAAATCCGCCGCCGCGCGCATGATCTCCGGGATGAGCTTCTCGGAATGGCTCGCGTGGATGTGGATCTGGCCTCCCGCGATGAACGCGTGGCCTACCTGAGGCATCGCGCGCAGCCGCTCGAGTAGCCCCTCACCACTCGATTCCGAAGCGAGCCGCACGCTGATGACGTCCCCTCCCACCTCGGCCTTGAGCGCCTCCGGCGTCCCGGAGGCGACGACCTTCCCGCGGTCCACGATGACCACGCGGCTGGAGAGACGGTCCGCCTCGTCGAGATAGTTCGTCGCGAGAAGCACGGTGATCCCCTCCCGCTCCCACAAGAGGCGCACGTAATCCCAGATTCTGTGCCGCGTCTGCACGTCCACCCCCAGCGTCGGCTCGTCGAGGATGAGGAGCCGCGGCCGGTGCATGAGCCCGCAAGCGATGTCGAGCCGCTTCTTCATCCCGCCGGAGAACTGCCGGACGCGCTCGTTCGCTCGATCCGAGAGCTCCACCAGCGTCAGCAGCTCCTCGATGCGCGACTTCAGCGTGGGCCCCGGGATGTGGAACAGCCGGCCGTACACCCAGAGATTCTCGCGGGCGCTCAGGTACGGGTCCACGGAGATCTCCTGGCGCACGTACCCGATCGCGCGCCGCACGTCGCGCGGGCTGCGGCTCACGTCGTGGCCCGCGACAGTCACCTGGCCCGCGTCCGGCGCGACCAGGGTGACCAGCACCCGGATAGTGGTCGTCTTGCCCGCCCCATTCGGGCCGAGCAAGCCGAGGATCTCGCCCGGGAAGACGGTGAGATCGAGCCCGTCCACGGCGCGGACGGGCCCGAACGACTTCACCAAGCTCCGGACGACGACGAGCGGCTCGGTCATGCGAATCAGACCTCTCTCCACGACTCGGCCGGACTACAGCTTGAACGCCCACTCCCCGGCGCGCATCACCGGCTCCGCCTTCCCCTCTTTCGTTATCCCGTCGATGTTCAGCGAAGGCGAGCCGACCATGAAGTCCACGTGCACCAGACTCGCGTTCCCCCCCGCCGCCGCGAACTGCTCGTCGGTCATCGTCTGACCCGCCGCCACGCAGTTGCGGTACGCGCGGCCCAGGGCGAAGTGACAGGAGGCATTCTCATCGTAGAGCGTGTCGAAGAAGAGCAGGCCGGTCTGCGATACCCCGGAACTGTGCGGCACGAGCGCCACCTCGCCGAGCCGCGCAGCACCGTCGTCCGTGGCGATGAGCTGGCGCAGGACATCGGCGCCGTTGTCCGCCGTCGCCTCGGTCACGCGCCCGCCGGAGAAGGTGAGCTTCAGGCGCTCGATCAACACGCCCGCGTAGCTCAGCGGCTTCGTGCTCGTGATGACGCCGTCCACGCGATCTCTCTGCGGCATGGACCAGGTCTCTTCGGTCGGCAGGTTGGCCGTGAACGTGATGCCCGATGGCGTCGTGGAGCGCCCGCTTCGCCAGATGTGGTCCTTCGGCAGCCCGACCGTCAGATCGGTTCCCGGTCCGGTGTAGTGCAGCTCGCGGAACTGCTTCTTCGTGAGGTGTTCGCTCCGTGCTGCGAGAAGGGCCAAGTGCTTCTGCCACGCGCCCACAGGATCAGGCTGGTCGAGTCGGCACACGCGGAACACCGCGTCCCACAGTTTCTCGAGCGCCTTCTCGGAGGGATCGCTCGGGAAGACACGGGAAGCCCAGCCGGGGATCGGCACACCGATCACGCACCAATTGGTATCGTCGTTGCTGATCTTGCGAGCGACCGGCGCCATGTGCTTCTGGTTCGTCCGCATGACGAGCGATACGAGATCCGAATTCTGCTCCTTGAGAAGGCTCGGGTCCGCCCCATAGACGACAAGGAGGGCGTCCCCGTGCTCGACCATCTCGAGCTGCGCCTTCGCGCGCCACGTCGGATACTCTTCGAACGAATCGCGCGGCGCGTGGCGAAAACGCGAGAGCGTCAGATCGTCATCGAACCAGAGCACCTCGACGAGCCGCGCTCCGGCCTTGTACGCGCTATCGGCAATGCAGCGCACCAGGGGCGCGCCCTCGACAGGCCCGCGAATGATGAGCCGCTGGCCCGACTTGAGCCCGAGCCCGACGCGAACCGCGAGCTCGGCGTAGTCACGAAGCCGCTGATCGGAAACAACCGTGGACATCAGAACCTCCTCGTCTTCCGCCCATCGCACAGTCGCAGCCCGGATGGCCGCTCCGGCGACGATCCCTCGTCGTCCGGCCCGCCGCATTCGGGGAGCCGCTCAGTATCCACCCCGTGGCAGGGATTTCATCTGTCGTAGGATGCAGCCGGCGGCTCGCCCTGTCAATCAGCCACCTCTAGCGCCGTCGGCCCTCCCCCGGTATCCTCTGCGCGGGAGGAGCGGTCATGACGCACGAAGAAGCGTTCGCGGATCTGTCGTTCAGTGTTGACGGTGAGATCACCTCGCGCCTGCGCGCGGGCGCGTTCACGATGTCGCCCGCGCTCACGGGCGACCGGCCAGCAACACTGGAGGCCGAGCTTGCAGACCTCGAGAGGCGCTATCGCGGCCGCTGGCGCGAGCCGTCCGATGCGCACGATGCGCTGCTGCCCGCGCGCCGCCTCTACCATTCCTTCGGCATTGATCCCTCGAAGACCCGCCCCTCCTCCGAGGCCTTGCTGCGGCGCATCCTCCAGGGCAAGGGGCTCTACCGCGTCAATGCCGTCGTGGATGCGGCGAACCTGGCATCGCTCACGCTGCTCCTCCCGGTGGGTCTCTATGATGCCGGCGCGATCCGCCCGCCGGTCACGCTGCGTCTGGGCCTCGATGGAGAGGGATACGAGGGCATCCGGAAGGACCGCGTGAACGTCACGGGGCGGCCGACGCTCGTGGACGCCGACGGCCCGTTCGGCAACCCGACCTCGGATTCGCTGCGCACGTGTGTGAAGCCGGCAACGCGCTGGGTATGGTTCTTCCTCTTCGCTCCGGGAGACCATCCGGAGAAGGCGTTCGAGGGGGACCTCTGCCGGGCCCGGGACATCTTGATGAAGCACGCGCGGGGAGAATAGAGGCTCGGCCGGAGACCGACGGCCGAATGAGCACGGGCTCCCGCGAGGGAGCCCGTTTCGCCCTGGGCGAAGCTGCCGATCGCATGCCCTACCGGAAGAGGTTCTTGACGCGCCCCCAGGTGCCCTTCTCCGTGGATGTCGCCGCGTAGATCTGGCCTCGGATCTCGCCGCCCGGGAAGGTCTGCGTGTGGACGTTCACGTACAAGAGCCCCGCGTTGAGCCAGCCCTCCTGGATCACGTTCAACGGCCCAACAGTTCCGATCTTCGGGCTGCCGAGCGGGAGCGGGAAGATGACTCCGGCCGCGGCGCCCGCGGCGGCGGGTCCGTGGATGTGGGCGGCGGTCTCGGTGGCCAGGAGGCCGCTGAAGGAGATGTTGAAGTGGAGGATCTTGGCTCCGTCGAGCGTGAAGGTGCCGTTGCCGCTGCCCGGAGCGGCGTTCGGCGGCGTCTCCTGCAGCCCGTCGAGGAACGCCGCGTAGCTCTGCGCGCTGGCCGTGGCCGCCAGAAGAAGCCCCGACGCCACGAGCGCCGCGATTCTGATCTGCTTGGACATGATCCCTCCTTGGTACGGCAATGCCTGAGGCATGGATCGCTGGTGGAGCATCGATGAAGGCCCGCCCTCGCGCCGGGTGTCACGCGCGTTGACGGACGGGACCCGGCGCCCGGAGAAGCCTTCCGGGAACGAGTGAGCGCATTCTAGCGGCGACCGCGAAGACACTCAATGAGTAAGTGACAAATCTTACCATTGGGAACTGACGCGACCGGACACACCCGAGCACCGGAGCGAGAACTCCGAAGCCCGGAGTCTGTCAGCGCGAGGGCCGCACTGCGAGCCGCTCCTCGGCGCACCGCAGGGCTTCCGCCGCTTCATGCCGCACGATGTAGGCGCGGTCCCAGTTGAATTCGTCATCCTGGCCGAGCAACCCCATCGCGCGCCGAAGCACGGTCTCGATCTGATCCGCTTTCAGATGCCCCTCGGCGGCCATCTTCCCGAGGCTCCGGATCGCCTTCGCCCTCACGGGGGCCTGGGGGTCGTCGAGCGCGCGCATGAGCGCCTCGTACATCGCGAGTCGCCGCGGCGCCGAGACCTGCGAGGGGCGCGCGGCCTGCGCGATCTTCCCGAGCGTCCTGACGGCGCTGTCACGGACTTCCTTGTCCGAGGAATGCGCCGCGGACAGCACCTCCGGCAGGGCGCGCGCCACGCTGGGGTTTCGCACCTTCCCGAGGGCGTAGAGCGCGAACGCCTGCGCGTAGGCGTCCGCGGCGGTCGCGAGAACCCGACGGAGCGGAGCGACCGCCTCCGCGCCCATCAAACCGAGGGCCTGTGCGAGGTGCATGTGGCACTTCACGTCGGTGCTCTCGATCTGGGAGAGGATGACCGGGATCGCGCGCCTGCCGGCATGCCCGAGCGCGGCGACGGCTGCCGCCACCGCCGGCTCGAGATCGGGACGATCATAGGTGTCTATGTACAGCAGCCCGCAGAGCGCCTCCACGGCATCCCGAAAGTCGGCTCCGCCGAGCTGCCGGAGCCGAGGGCGCAGACGCTGCACGCCCCGAACCACTTCGTCACTGCTCCCGCTTCTCAGGATCTCGCTGATGCTCCTCGACGCCTTCATCCCGCCTCCCCTGCTCCGGGGGTGGCGGCCCCCTTCGCACCGGCCGTCCAGCGGCCGGAATCTGCCGTTCCCACTCGGGCAGTGTCTCCAGAGGCATGCGCTCGGGCTCCCTCGAGTGGAACTTCACGATCTCGATGATCTCCTGCTCCTCGAGGACCGCGTTCCGTTGCTTCGCCGCCCGGAAGATCTCGTCTACGAGCTTCTCCTCGGGCTCGAATCCGTGCGCTCGAAGCCAGTACACGATGT
Organism: Candidatus Eiseniibacteriota bacterium; assembly: GCA_020052115.1. Lineage (GTDB taxonomy): Bacteria > Eisenbacteria > RBG-16-71-46 > JAGVPR01 > JAGVPR01 > JAGVPR01. The sequence goes on along the minus strand of JAGVPR010000049.1, from coordinate 4,536 downwards.
TCGAGACGCCGGACATGAAGCCGACCTCGATCTCCTGCCGCCGGCCCACCACGCTCGCCGGCACGCCGGAGTAGACGCGGTCGGCAAGCCAGTCGGCGCCTCGGGACATGGCCTTGATGATGGCGGCGGCGTGAACCCCCGTGGCCGTCCGGAACGCGTCACGCCCGAGAACCGGGTAGTTCGGCGGGATGGTCATCCCGACCGCGTGCGCGAAGCGCGAGCAGTACTCCGGCAGGGAGGTCAAATCGACGTCGAGGATCCCCTCCAGCTTCAAGTTGACGAGAAGGAGATCCATCGGCGTGTTCCCGCAGCGTTCGCCGATCCCCAGTGCGCTCGCGTGAATGCGGCTCGCACCCTGCGAGATCGCCATCATGCTGTTCGGGACGGCGAGCCCCCGGTCCGAATGACCGTGCCAGTCGAGCTGCACGTCCGCCCCTGTCTCCTCGATAACCGACTTGATGAACTTCACCAGGTAGTACACACCGATCGGCGTCGCGTGGCCCACGGTGTCGGCGAGACAGATCCGCTTGGCTCCGCAGCGGATCGCCGTCTGGTAGAGCCTCCGAAGCGTCTCGGGGTCGGCGCGTGTCGTGTCTTCGGTGACGTACATGACGGGGAGACCGCGGGAGGCCGCGTACGTCACGGCGTCCTCGGTCAGCTGCAGCACCCGATCGAGCGTCCACCCTTCGGCGTACTGGCGCACCATCGAGGAGCCGATGAAGGTGCAGGCCTCGATCGGATAGCCGACGCGCTGGACGATGTCCAAGAGCGACTCGATGTCCGTGAGCACCGTGCGCACCGCGCAGTTCGGACGGATGCGGAGCCTCGATCGCTGAATCTCCAGCGCCAGCTCGGCGATGTCCGCGACCGCGCGCGGCCCCGCGCCCGGGAGCCCCAGATCCACCGCACGGATACCGAGGCCTTCCATGAGATGGAGCATCTCGATCTTCTCGCCGATCGGCGGGTCGGTGGCGGAGGGCGATTGGAGGCCGTCGCGCAGGCTCTCATCGTTGAGCACGAGATCCGTGCGGTGCCGGAATTCGAAGTTGCCGTATCTATTCCAGTCGTAGATGAGCTTGTCTTCGGCGAGCGGCTCCATGGAGCACCTCCGAGAGCGGGCGGACGCGAGACGGGCGAGACCGCGCCTCGAGCCCTCCAGTGCGATCCGGCGCCGCGGAATCGCTGACGGCGCCGATTCCGTGCAACGGATAGTCTTGTCCTCGAAGCCACTATGGCCGCACCCGCCGGGGGGTGTCAACGGCGCCCAGCCCGTGCCGCGGTGTTGCATCGGTGCGACGTCTGTAGCGCGTGGTCGCAGGCCGGGATGCTCGAGCGCCGCTCGGAACCGGCCGATCGGGAATCGATCCAGGCGCTAAGTGAGGCAATTCCAACGAGTGAAGCCCGAAACCGCGGACACCTCCCGATGGCATGAGCCTTGCCTATACCTCACAGCGAACACGGACTGACCCTCCGGTTCAACTAGCAGACTAGATCGATCTCGCCTCCCAGAAGAGCCCGGGGCGGGCGCCACGGCAGCGCCCGCCCCTCGGCTTTTCACCCCTGGAAGTGTCTAGCTTCGAACCGCAGCGGCAAGCGCCTCCCGCGACGCCCGAACGGTCTCCTCGATCTCACTCTCCGCATGCGCCGCCGAGACGAACCACGCCTCGAACTGCGACGGCGGCAGGAACACCCCGCGCTCGAGCATCGCACCGTGATATCGCGCGAAGCGCTGAGTGTCGCTCCGCGACGCGGAAGCGAAATCGGTGACTGGATCGGCTGCGAAGAAGAGCGTGAGCAGAGAACCGGCGCGATTGACGCGCACCGCGACGCCCTCCGCTCGCGCGCCGGCCTCGAGACCGGCTGCGAGCGCCTCGGCCGCGCGATCGAGAGATTCGTAGAACCCGGGCTTCGCGAGTTGGTCCAGCGTCGCGATCCCCGCCGCCATCGCCAGCGGGTTTCCCGAAAGCGTCCCCGCCTGATAGACCGGTCCGAGCGGCGAGATCCGCTCCATGAGATCGCGCCGTCCGCCGTAGGCGCCCACCGGCAAACCGCCGCCGAGGATCTTCCCCAGGCAGGTGAGATCCGGGCGGATGCCGAAGAGCGCCTGCGCGCCGCCGGGTGAGGCGCGGAAGCCGCTGATCACCTCGTCGAAGATGAGAAGCGCGCCCGCGCTGGAGGTGATCTCGCGCAGGCCCTCGAGAAAGCCCGCCCCCGGGGGGACGACCCCCATGTTGCCGGGAATCGGCTCGACGATGACGGCCGCGATCTTCCCTTCGTGTCGCGTGAACGCATCGCGTGCCGCGGCGAGATCGTTGAATGGAAGCGTCAGCGTCTGCCGCGTCACGGATTCCGGGACGCCCGGCGTGCCTGGAATCCCGAACGTCGCGGGTCCCGAACCGGCACGCACGAGGAGCGCGTCCACGTGCCCGTGATAGCAGCCGTCGAACTTCACGATGAGATCGCGCCCGGTGGCGCCGCGGGCGAGGCGCACGGCACTCATCGTCGCCTCGGTGCCCGAGGAGACGAACCGCACCATCTCGATCGAGGGAAAGCGCGCGATGACGCGCCGCGCCAGCTCGACCTCGAGATACGACGGGGTGCCGAAGGAGGAACCGCGGGCCGCCGTCTCCGCGATTGCCGCGACGACGGCAGGGTGAGCGTGACCGAGGATCATCGGTCCCCAGGAGCCGACGTAGTCTATGTAGGAGTTCCCGTCGGCGTCGAAGAGGCGAGCGCCCGCGGCTCTCTCGGTGAAGAACGGAGCGCCGCCGACGGCGCGAAAGGCGCGCACCGGAGAGCTCACGCCGCCGGGAAGGAGTCGCTGCGCTTCGTCGAAGAGCGAGCGGGATTTCGGTCCGGTCATGACGCCGACCGCGTCTTCGCCCTGCGAGAGGCGAGCCTCTCGAGTCGTTTCGCTCGCCGCGCGGCCGCCTCTTCGTAGCGGCGCGCCTCCTCCGGCGTCTCGGGGATGACCGGGGGGACCTCGACCGGACGGCCGTCGCCGCCGAGGGCGACAAAGGTGAGATACGCGCTCGATGTGTGCCGCTGCTGGCCGGTGAGCGGGTCCTCCGAGAGAACCTTGACACCCACCTCCATGCTGGAGCGCGCGACGAAGTTCACGGAGGAGAAGAGCAGGATCATCTGGCCGATGCGGATCGGGTGGCGAAAATCCACCTCGTCAATCGAGGCGGTCACGACCGCGCGTCGGGAATGCCGGTGCGCCGCGATGGCGCCGGCGATGTCAATCAGGTGCAGCACCTTCCCGCCGAGCACGCTTCCGACGGTGTTCGCGTCGTTGGGGAGCGCGATCTCCACCATCTCGACGCGCGACTCGCTCACCCTCTTGCCGGGCATCCGCTGATCCACACCGTCCCCCCTCACCGGCCGCGGAGCTTCTTCACCTCTTCGATGAGGGCGGGCACCACCTCGAAGAGATCACCCACGACCCCATAGTCGGCCACCTTGAAGATGGGCGCGTCGGCGTCCTTGTTGACGGCGACGATCCACTTCGACGAGTTCATCCCGGCAAGATGCTGGATGGCGCCGGAGATGCCGCACGCGACGTAGAGCGTCGGCGAGACGGTCTTCCCGGTCTGGCCGACCTGGTGCTGGTGCTCGATCCAACCGGCATCCACGACCGCGCGGCTCGCACCGACGGCGCCGCCCAGAACCTCCGCGAGATCGCGGATGAGCTTGAAGTTCTCAGGGTCCTTGAGGCCGCGGCCGCCGGCGACGACGACATCGGCCTCGGACACGTCGAGTGTGACCCCCACGACCTTCTCGACCGAGCGGGTGCGGGCGCGGCACGCCTCGGCGCCGACGCCGGCGTCGAACGCGTGGACTTCGGCGCTCGCTCCTTCCTGCGGCTCTCCCGCGGGAAACACATTCGGACGGAGCGTCACGAAGTGCGGCGGATCCCCCGCGCTCTCCAACGTCGCCACGACCTTGCCCGCATACGTCGGGCGCTGGACCTTGACCTGTCCCGACCCTGCGATCTCGATCGCCGTGCAGTCGGGAGCGACCGGCCGCCCGCAACGAGCCGCAACGCGCGGCAGGAGGTCCTTGCCCATCGCCGTCGCCGCCGCGAGCACGAGAGCCGGCTTTGTCTTCTCGATGAGAGCGCAAACCGCCTTCGCGTACCCATCCGGCGAGTAGAGGCGGAAATGCTCGGCATCAATCACGTGCACGGCCTCTGCGCCGTAGCGTCCGAGGCCCGCCGCGACGCCGCTCACGCCCGCGCCGACGACGACGGCCTCCACCTTCCCGCCCGCGCCGGCCGCGAGCTTCTTCGCCGCCGCCAGCATCTCGAAGGCCGCCTTCCGGAACTGCCCGTCACGCTGCTCTGCGAATACGAGAATCGTCATCGTCGTCCCCATCGGCATCGCCGCTAGATGACCTTGGCTTCGTCGTGCAGGAGGCGCACCAACTCGCGCGCCGTCTCGCCGGCCTCACCCTGAAGCTTCTTCCCTTCCCCGCGCGCGGGAGGCGGAGCCAGTTCCGCGGTCCGCCAGCGACTGCCGGCCTCGCCCGCGCCTG
>JAGVPR010000046.1 GCA_020052115.1 Candidatus Eiseniibacteriota bacterium | reverse complement strand
GCGATGGCCGCGGCGGCGGCGTGTGCGCCCTCGGCGCCTGAATACGGCTGGTCGCGGGCGGCGTCGCGGAGACCGACGCCGCCCCGACGAGAGATTCCTAAAGCGAGTAGATCTTCGAGAACTTCTCCGTCAAGTAGCGCACGTACGGATCCGGGTTGATCTTCGACCCGGTGACGCGCTCGACGAACTCCTGCGGCTCGAACTTCGAGCCGTGGCGATGGATCTTCTCCCGCAGCCAGCCTAGAAGACCGGAGAATTCACCGCGGCGGATCTGATCGTCCACGTCAGGCATCTCTTTGTGGATGCGCTCCCAGAGCTGGGCGGAGATCAGATTGCCGAGGGCGTAGGTCGAGAAGTAGCCGATCGCGCCGCTCGACCAGTGGACGTCCTGCAGCACGCCCTTCGAGTCGTTGGGGGGCTCGATGCCGAGATACTCCACCATGCGGTTGTTCCAGGCGTTCGGTAGGCCCGCCACCTCCAAGCTGCCCTCCATCAAGGCGATCTCGAGCTCCAAGCGCAGCATGATGTGCAGATTGTACGTGGCCTCGTCGGACTCGATCCGGATCAGCGAACGCTCGACCTTGTTGATCCCCTTGTAGAAGGAATCGAGGCTCACGCCTCGAAGCGGCTCGGGGAACGTCTCCTGAAGCCGCGGATAGAAGTACTGCCAGAAGGGGAGCGAGCGCCCCACGAGATTCTCCCACATGCGCGATTGCGACTCGTGCAATGCCAGCGAAGCGCCGCCCCCCAGGGGCGTGCGGCTCAGCGTGGGGGAGATGCCCTGCTCGTACATCCCATGTCCGGCTTCGTGAAGTGTCGAGAAGAGGGCCGACGTGACGGAGTCCTTGAAGACCCGGGTCGTGATACGCACGTCGCCCAGGCCGAAATTGGTCGTGAAGGGGTGCGCCGCCTTGTCCTGCCGGCCGCGGTTCCAGTCGTAGCCGAAGCGCGTGATCACGTCCACGCCGAAATCCCACTGCTTCTGCTCGTCGTAGGTCTTGTGCAGGAACGAATCGTCCACCTGCGGCTTGTCCGCGATCGCCTTGATCAGGGTCACCTGCCGCGGGCGCAGATCGGCGAAGATCTTCTTCACCTCGGCTGTCTTGATCCCCGGTTCGAAATCGTCGAGCAGAGGATCGTAGACGTGGTCGAACGGCTCGAACAGGCGCGCGTATCTGCGGCGAAGATCCACGATCTTCGTCAGATGGGGCGCGAACTTGGCGAAGTTGTTCTCCGCGCGCGCTTCCTGCCAGACTTGGATCGCAGCCGTCGTCGCCTGCGCCAACTCCGCCACCATGTCCGCCGGCACGCGGGTGCGCTTGCGGAATTCGCGTGCGGTCACGCGGATGAGGCGTGCTTCGTCCGAGTCGGGGGCGAGTTGGGCGGTGTGCGGCTCCAGCGCCTCGAGGAGCCGGCCCACCTCCGGTGACGTGAAGGTGACATGCGACAGCCGGCTGAGAGTCGCCTGCTGATTGCCTCGGTCTTCGGCGCCGCCTGGGGGCATGAAGGTCTGCTGGTCCCATTCCAGGACGGCGGCGGCTCCGTTCAGATCGGCGACTTCGGCGAGAATCGCCTTCAGGCGCTGCAGCTGAGCTTCCATCTCGCGTTCTTCTCCTCGTCCCTGTTCCCGGTGGATAGCGCAGGCGGGTGGTTCGCATGTGACCGAGAAGCCATGATACGCCCCTCGGGATTCCAATTCACCGCATCATCTCGACACCCCTTGACACAGGCGCGGCCCCTGCAGATCCGCGTGGCTGATCACCGATTCGACGAGCTCTTTTCCGATGCCGCGGCCCTGATGCTCCGGCAAGACGAACACGTCGCACAACCATGCGAAGGTCGTCTTGTCGGCACGACCCGCGCGAAGGTGCCGTTCCCGCCCGAAAATGCGAAGCCCCGGGGCTTTCGCACCCGGGGCATCAACACTGATTCAAGTGGCTCACTCAGCGCAGGGCAGCTTCGCCGCAGCGCGCCGGGTGGCCGAAGAACGTGCTAGGCCTTGCGCACGTTCGACGCCTGGAGGCCCTTCGGCCCCCTGGTCACTTCGAACTCCACCCGATCACCCTCTGCCAGAGAGCGGAAGCCCTCAGCGTTGATGGCGGAGTGATGGACGAACACATCCTCGCCCCCGTCCTGGGTGATGAATCCGAAGCCCTTGGCATCATTGAACCACTTCACCGTTCCCTGAGTCATTTGCTGTCCTACCTTCGTTATGCACCGGGGCTTGCTGCCCCACCACACCCGGCACTTTGCCGGGCAAGAGAAACGGGCCGTCAGAAAATCGCTCCGACAGCCCGAAGATATCTGTACGAAACGCAATCTACAGACGAAGGTTAACCCAGAAGCTTCCTCTTGTCCAGAGAAAAATTCGAGGACCGCCGCGGCGCCTCCGCACGTCCCCTCTCGGGGATCCGACGGGTGGCTGCGCATCCTCTATGCCGCCGCAGAGCGGTCGCTCTCCCCATCAATCCACCGAACGTGCTCCAGCCCGAAGGCCCCGGAGATCCAGGCGTGGTGCGGCAGCACGCGCGCCATGTACCCGAACCGGCCGCTCTCGTCGCACCGGATGGTGCCGCGGTAGGCGTGTTTGCCGTCCCCCGGCGAGCCCGAGTAGTCCATCGGCACGACGCGCCCGGCGACAATGTTCCCGTCGCTGTCAATCGGTCCCGTGAAGGTCTGGACCTCGACGTCCTCGGGCGTGAGGGCGCCCAGATGGACCACGGCGTGCACTCCGATCTGGTCGCCGACCATTCCGGCCTTTCGCTCGACGCCGCCGCCCGTGAAGCGGACTTCCGGCCAGTGCCGCCGCACCTTCGCCACCCACCGGGCCACCTCTCGCGTCCGGGCGAAGCCGTCCGCGGCGAGGCCGCGCCAGGCGTGGTAAGCGGGGACGTACGTGCGATCGGTGTACTCCTGGACCATCCGGTTCGTGTTGAAGACGGGCCCGAGGCGCGTCATCGAGTTCTTCATCATCGCGATCCAGGAACGCGGTAGCCCGTCCCTGCCGACCGCGAAGAAGCGCGGGACGATCTCGTTTTCGAGCAGATCCATCAACGCCTTGCTCTCGATCTCGTCCCGGTATTCGCCGTCCGCGTACTCCTCGCCGGAACCGATCGCCCAACCGGCGCCCGGCGCGAACCCCTCGCACCACCAGCCGTCGAGGATGCTCAAGTTGAGTCCGCCGTTGGGGACGACCTTCATCCCGCTCGTGCCGCTCGCCTCGAGGGGGCGCTGCGGCGTGTTGAGCCAGACATCAACGCCTTGGACGAGGTAGCGGGCCATGCTCATGTCGTAGTCTTCGAGGAAGACCAGGTGTTTGCGCATGTCCTCCGCCCGCGCCGCGTGGATCAGCCTCCGGATCAGCTCCTTGCCGCCGCCGTCGTGCGGGTGGGCCTTGCCCGCGAAGAGAAACTGCACGGGCCGCGCGGGATCGGTGACCAGCCGGCGGAGCCGCTCGATGTCGCGGAAGAGCAGATGCGCCCGCTTGTACGTCGCGAACCGTCGTGCGAAGCCGATGGTGAGCGCGGCCGGGTTCAGCGTCTCGTACGCCGCCTCGACCTCGGCGGCGCTGGCGTTGCG
>JAGVPR010000142.1 GCA_020052115.1 Candidatus Eiseniibacteriota bacterium | reverse complement strand
GACCGGAGTCGCGGGACGCCGCCGGGCCGCGCCGCGAGGACGAGTCCGCCCAGCGCGAGGAGGATCCCCAGCGAGGGCAGGTAGAGGAAACGCTCGGCCATGACGAATCCCATGTCCGGCGGCCCCGTGACCGGGACGATCAGGTTACTGACCGGGAGAAGGCCGATGAGAAAGAGCCCCAAGCCGAACCCCACCGCGGGGGCGCGCCGAAGAAGAACGAGCGCCGTCACGGCGAGGCCGGCGCCGCCGAGCAGTCCGAGGAGCGCCGCCGGATCCGCAGGCGTCGTAGCCGGCTGCAGGCGCAAATAGGCCGAGAGATTCACAGGAGCGATCACCTTCGCGAGATACACGAAGATCGCTTCGCCGAAGCTCATGAGGCGAAGCCCGAACGGGATCGAGAGCAGGTGGCTTCCGTGGCGGCCCGTCGCGATGCCCAGGACGCCGAAACGGAGTATCCCGTATGCGGCCGCGACCGCGATGAAGGGCGCCAGAGCCGTCAAGCGCTTGCGCCACGTCAAGAGCGGGTGGAAGGCGAGGTCGTAGAGAAGTATGAGGAGCGGCGCCACCAGCGCCAGCTCCTTCGACAGCGCGGCGAGGGCGAAGCAGGCGGCGGCCGCGGCCTCTTCGCGCCATCGCCCTGAGTCGCGAAAGCGCGCGTGGAAGAGCAGGGCGCCGAGCGTCCCCAGCGTCGCCAGCAGATCGGTCCGCCCCGCGATCCACGAGACGGTCTCCGTGTGGATCGGGTGCACCGCGAAGAGAAGGGCGGCGAGCAGCGCCGCCCGCTTCTCCCTCAACGCGCGCAGCGCGAGGGCGTAGGCGAGCCAGGTCGCCGCGAAGTGCAGCAGGATGTTCGTGAGGTGGAATCCGAGAGGCCGCAGGCGCCAGACGGCCGCATCCACCATGTAGCTGACCGTCGTGACCGGGCGGTAGTAGCCGTACTTGAGCTGGTCGCGTGGCGTGCCCTGGAAGAAGTCGAGCGTGAGGTTGTCGCCCAGGTGGCGCCAGCTCTGGATTCGAGGGCTCTCGACGATCAGCATCCGATCGTCCCAGACGAAATCGTTCGGAAGCGCGAGAACATATGCGGCCAGGCAGGCCGCCGCCAGCGCCAGGCGCGCGAGGCGCCGCGTCGCGAGTTCCGGCCGCGCGGGCTCGCCGGCCGCCATCTGGATCATCTTCCGCCCCATCCTCGACACCTCCTGGACTCTCGGGAACGCGGCGCATGATAGCACCGCAGGCGCGCGCCGTGCGCAAGGCGTGCGAAGTGGAGCGGTGGGGCGCGCTGTGCTATCGTCGGGCAGCGGAGCGCTCCGGACGGAGCGCTTCGGAGTGTGCGGAGGAGCCGTGGCGCGCAAGGACGAGCAAGACGAGGAACGCGCGGACCTGATGGATCCGGCGCGGCGCGAAGACGACGCCGCGCTCGATCGCGCGCTCCGCCCGGAACGGCTCGCCGATTTCGTCGGGCAGGATCCGGTGAAGGAGCAGCTGGCGATCGCTCTCGAATCGGCGAGGATGCGCGGCGAGGCGCTGGATCACGTGCTCCTGTGCGGTCCGCCCGGACTCGGAAAGACGACGCTGGCCACCATCCTCGCGCGCGAGCTGGGCTCGGCCATCACGTGCACCTCCGGGCCCGTGGTGGAGCGCCCCGGAGATCTCGCGGGGTTGCTCACGAACCTCAGGGCGAGGAACATCCTCTTCGTGGACGAGATCCACCGCATGAACCACGTGGTGGAGGAATACCTCTACCCGGCCATGGAGGACTTCGGCCTCGACATCATGATCGACCGCGGGCCGAACGCGCGCTCCGTGCGCTTGAAGCTCGAGCCGTTCACGCTGGTCGGAGCCACCACGCGCACCGGGCTCCTGACCTCGCCGCTGCGCGCGCGATTCGGGATGACGTTCCGCCTCGACTACTACCGCCCGGACGAGCTGTACCGGATCGTGCTGCGGTCGGCGGCGCTCATGGCGATCGCGGTGGATGAGGCGGGCGCGCTCGAGATCGCGCGACGCTCGCGCGGCACCCCGCGCATCGCGAACCGGCTGCTGCGCCGCGTGCGCGACTATGCCGTCGTCAAGGGCGACGGGTGCATCACCGGTCCCCTGTCCATTGACGCGCTCGAGATGTTCCTCATCGACCGCCAGGGCCTCGATGAGATGGACCGGCGGCTCCTGCAGATCATCATCACGAAGTTCGGCGGCGGACCGGTCGGGATAGACACCCTCGCGGTCGCCATCGGGGAGGAGGCGGACACGCTGGAGGATGTGTACGAGCCGTACCTCATCCAGCAGGGTTACCTCCAGCGGACTCGCCGCGGCCGCCAGGCGACGCGTCTCGCCTACGAGCATCTCGGCGTCGCCGTCCCGCCCGATTTCCAGTCCGAGCTGTTCCAGGGGTGAGCCGCGTGAGCGCTCTCTCGCGCGGGTTCGTCATCCTCGGCATCGTGCTCGTGGCGGCGGGGCTGCTCATGCCGGTCCTTCGGAAAGTGCCCTACCTGGGGCGTCTCCCCGGCGACATCCGGATCGAGCGTCCAGGCTTCACGTTCTTCTTCCCGTTGACGACGAGCATCCTCCTGAGCATCGTGATCAGCCTCGCGGCGCGCCTGTTCGTGCGGCGCTAGCGCGAGGAGAGAGGGAGGAGTCACCGTTGCGGACCGAGGAGTTCGATTACGATCTGCCGCCGGAGCTGATCGCGCAGAGGCCGCTGCCCACCAGGGACGAATCGCGCCTGCTCGTGGTGGATCGCGCGCGGGACGAGAGGCGGCATCTTCGCTTTCGCGACATCGCGGCATTTCTCGAGCCTGGTGACGTGCTCGTGCTGAACGAGACGCGCGTTCTGCCGGCGAGGCTCCACGGTCGCTCCGGGGAGCGGGCGGTGGAGGTACTGCTCGTGCGGGCCGTCGAGGGCGGAGACGAATGGCTCGCCATGCTGCGCCCTGGAAGGAAGCTCCGCGCCGGCGACCGCATCGTTCTGGGTGAGGACTGGCAGGCCGAAGTGCTGCCGGGCGCGGGTGCGGAGCCTGGACTGCGGCGCATCCGGCTTCACGGATCGCGGCCGGCGGCGGAGGCGATGGAGCGGAGCGGAGAGATGCCGCTGCCGCCCTACATCCGGCGCCCCG
>JAGVPR010000147.1 GCA_020052115.1 Candidatus Eiseniibacteriota bacterium | reverse complement strand
GCGGCTCGAGGAGCTGATCCGCCCGGCGGGTTACTTCCGCCAGAAGGCGCGGGCGCTCGGCGCCGTCGCTGAGTACATCAGCCGATCGGGCGGGATCGCGCGGCTCTCGCGCCGGCCGGCTCTCGACGTGCGCAGCGAGTTGCTCGAAGTTCACGGCGTCGGCCCCGAGACCGCGGATTCGATTCTCCTCTATGCGCTCGGCCGGCCGGTCTTCGTCGTGGATGCATACACGCGGCGGATCTTCGAGCGGCTAGGGCTCCTTCGGGGCGGCGAATCCTATGAACAGATCCGGCGTTTCGTCGAAGAGGCGATGCCGCGCGACACCGCCGTTCTGAATGAGTTCCACGCGCTCCTCGTGGAGCATGCGAAGAGGAGTTGTAAAAAGAAGCCGGAGTGTGAGGGGTGTGCGCTCATCGCTTGCTGCGAGTTCGCTTGAACCGGTCCGCGGGCGGCGACGATCAATCTCGATGTTCCGTGTCCGCGGACGAAGACTCCCGCCCGCGCTGTGATTTCCTGTAGAGCTCGTAGATCGTCGACTTCGCAACGCCAGCGCGACGCGCCATTTCCGGCAGGCGCCCTCCGGTCGCACGCCAGAGGTACCGGATGTATCGGTTCTTCAGCTCCTCCAGCGCGAGGCCGGCAAAGAAGGATTCCTCGCAGCGCAGGGCATCCGAATCCTCCGTACCGGTCGCCGCCGGCGCGGCATCCCGCCTCGCCATCACGGGAAGCGCGAACTCCCCATGACGTCTCACGACCTCTCTCACGTCTGAGAGCATGACGATGTACCGCGCGACCGCGCTCGACGCCTCGACGACGGCTCTGAGCTCGCGCACATTCCCCATCCATGGTTGTTGACAGAGGTAGTCGCTCGCCTCCTTGGCGATGCCCGTGATTCCCTCCTCGCTTCCCTGACCGGCGGTTCTCAGGAACGCGCGAATCAACGCCGGGATGTCCTCCGGGCGCTTTCGCAGCGGAGGGATCTCGATGATGTGCCACGCCACCCGATAGAAAAGATCCCTTCGGAAACCCCCACTCTCGACCATGCCGCCGAGATCGCGGGATGTGGCGGAGATGAGTCGGAAATCCGCAGGGTACGACTGAACATCGCCGACGGGGACGACCTCATTGCGCTCGAGCGCCGTCAGCAATTTGGCCTGCACCTCCTGCGGGAGCTCACCGATCTCGTTGAGAAAGAGCGTCCCGCCGTGGGCCGCTCGGAGCTTCCCGATCGCCGGCTTTTCCGCGCTCGTGTACGCCCCTCGGGCGTGGCCGAAGAGTTCGCTCTCGATGAGGCTGGGCGGCAGCGCAGCGACGTTGACGTTGACGAACGGGCGTCGCGAATCTCCCGACAGGGCGTGTGCGGCGAACGCAAGGTGGTCCTTTCCCGTTCCCGTCTCGCCAAGAAGGAGGATCGGGGCGTCTCCGGGCAGGGCGTTGTGGATGGCCACGAGGGTCTTCGCGAATTCCGGTGACTCGACGACCACGTTTTGCGCGCGGAACCTGTCCAGGATCGCAGCGATCCCGCCGTCGGTTGACTCGATGGCACGAAGGAGGCGCGCGCGCAGGATCCCGGGATCCTCGATGACGTCCTCCCACGCAAGGAAGTCGGTCCCGAGATCGGCGGCCTCGAGCGCCGGCTTCTGCTCTCGAAACCCAGTCACCATGAGGACGGGGAGAGCGGGGCGGTCGCCTTTCAGCCAGCGGAGGATGTGTATCCCCTCATTCCGGACATCCTCGGGCGGCCCGAGGAGCAGTCTGACGTCAGTCCGGCTGAAGTCGCGATCCAGGAGCACGGCAGCGATTTCGTGTCTCTCGAGGAGCTTCCTGGCATCCACGGACGACGTCGCATGAACGAAGAAAAATTGCCCCCCCATGAGGCGCTCGCTGAAACGCTTCAAGTCGTCGCCGTCGTCAATGACAAGTATGGTCTTTCGAGTTTCCATGGGATGCCTTCCCATCAGGGAATGGGTATGTCCAGGAGCTCGCGCCGGCCGTGTCTGAAGTACACGATCGGCGCGATCGGCCGCGTGGGAGCGATTCTCGCGGCCATCGTCAGGTCTCCTGCCGAGCAGGACACCGGGCGGAAGTGGGCGTCGAGATGGTAGATTCTGCCGTCCACAAGGGTGACCTGGATCCGAGGAAGGCCATCGCCCCCAGAGCTGCCGACTTCGACGAGAAAGATGCGCGCCCGCTCGCCGTGAATCAGCGGCGGGAAGAGGATGTAGGCCTCTTCGTCTGCCGGAGGGATCTCTGACCATCTGGTGTACGGATAGGACTGCCCGTTCACGTCTGGAATCTCGAGCACGACAAGACAGTCAATGTAGGCCTCCGGATCGCGAGGGAACAGCTCCTTGTCATACTGGGCAGGGTTGTTGATCCCCGTGAGCAAGATCTCCTGCCTGGCGTCGTTGTCGAGGTCGCCCGTCAGGCGATACTCGAGGTGACCACTGTGGTAGTAAGCCCCGAGTGACTCACCCTCCGCCGAGAAGAACTGCGTGCAGCTCGGCGCATATCGAACATCCCGGACTTGCACGGCCACGGCGTTGCCGACTGTCCGGTTCCAGGAGACGACCGCCTCGTAGATCGGGACGAGCTTCCCGAGCTTGTCGTTCAGGGGCGAGTGCCAGGCGAGAGTTCGTATTCTCCTCGTGCGCCCCTGAGGGTCCAGGAACCACAGCCTCCCGGGCCCCACGTCGGGCTGGGTCGGAATGACGGTGCCCAGCACGTTGTGATCCGGACCACGAAGCACCGCAGTCCTGTACTGCGGGTTGCCCGTCTTGGGATCGACGGCATTCTCCAAGACCCGTTCGTCGAGGTCCCGCTCCCATGCCACGTTCCCGTCCGCGTCACGCCCACGAATCAGGCTACCTCCGTCCCCCTCGAATGAGATGATCTCCGACCGGCGCGAACCCGCCACGCCGGCGCCTATGAGCAAGGCTGCCAGAAGAAGCAGGAGCTGTGCCGGAAATGTCTTGAGGAACGAGACGGCCGGAATCGCAATCGCGCGATCGGACACCTCCACGCGCAGAGCGGTGCCGACAAGAGGAACGCTTCTCACCTCGCAGGTCGCTCTGGACATGAGGAAGTCCAGCTTCGCCTCGGTCAAACCACGTCCCCGACCGGCGCCGTTTCGGCTGACGCCGCCGCGCCACATCGTGTCGAGCTGGTCGGGCGACATGCCGACGCCCTCATCGGCGATTTCCACGGCCATCCCGTCACCGCCGGTGAGAGGACGCATCCTGACCGACACGGAGGGGCGCTCGGCGCCTTCCGTACGAGGCTTCTCCTCACACGCCTGCACGCCGTTGCGCACGAAGTTGCGGAACAAGTCCCGCCACTGGGCCGCATCTCCGCGCGGCACCCACGCGCCTCCCGTGTCGCCCGTACCCTCGAGGAGGATCGGGGCCGCACCCTGGCCGGCCGCTCGCTGGACCTCCCGCCGGATCTCGCCGGTCGCTTCCGCAACAACGGCTGCCAGCCGGATTCCGTGGGGGCGCGAGAGCCCTTCCACGAGCGAAGACGTCTCGATCCTCAGCCGGTCCAGCGAAGCGGAGAGGCGCTCACGCCATTTCAGCGAGAGCGCCTGCTCGTGGATGGCTCCGCGCAATTGCCTGCGGGCGGACCTGAGACAAGCGAGGACCTGCCCCAACCCCCAGAAGGTGGTCGGTCTGGCCGAGGCGAGTCGGGCGTAGCGGCTGAAGATCGCGTCCAGGTCGTCGAGGATTTCGATCGCGTCGAAGGGGTCTTGCGGGAGGAATCGGCCTCCGTGCCACTCGGAGACGAGCGAAATGATCCTGGCCATCTTGGCGGATGTTTCGTGCGAGAGATCGCTTCGGAGTTGGCCCAAGGAGGAGGCCTCCGAGCGGTCTCGCGCAAGCGCGCCGAGAAGCAGGCGGCCGACGGAAACGACGGTGTCCTGACCCAGCGCTCTCACACTCGATGCACGGCTCCGAGCTGTCAATCGCCCTATCACACGGCGGAGGAGGCCGAAACTGATGCCAAACCATGGTACGCGAGCCCGTGCGGGGCGTCAACGGTTCCGGTTGTCGAACTCGCAGTTTGGATGTCGAACCGCGGGTTCGGAATTCAAACGGCCGAGCCGCGCGACGGGCGCAGCCCGAGGACCGGGGCCGAGCGGCGGAGCGAACCCGCGCCCATGATACTTGCGTCGTTTCCCGCGCGGCGCCCTCCGTGGGCGGCACGTGCTTGTCAGCGGCACGCTTGCTGCAAGAGGAGCGTCCGGGTTTGAGGCCGACGCAGTGCGGGAAGCTCTCTCTTCAATCCTCTTGCTCACCGGACCGTGGCGTAACCGCGAACGTGATCCGCTGCCGCTTCCCGCACTGCGCAGGTCGGGCTTGGCGTGGCCGGTTGGCTGACGCGGTCGATGGAAGCTGCAGCTGCTGGGTGGTGAGCCTACATCCCGAAGGAGTCGGTGCAAGCGGAGGAGTATGATCCCGACGGGAGACTGGATGGGCATTCCGCAGGCAGAGACCCGATCCTGAATGTGCCTGGCCGATTGGCCTCGCCAAGGAGATCTCGATGAGTCAGCGATCTCGTACTGTCGTGCGGATGTGCCTGCTTGCATGCTCCGTTGTCTTTGCGGTGGCGGACTCTGATGTGGCGACCGGCCAGCAGGGGCTGATGCGGCCGCGGACCGGTCATTCCAGTCCTTCTTCGCGATCTGATGCGCAATCGCCAGACTCCGCCTTCGCTCCGGCGCTTGGAGACTACGATCTCGTCGTTGCCGACGTAACGTGGCTTCCTTTGTCGCCCAGCAGTGGCGACACCGTGACCTTCACTGCGCAGATTGAGAACAACGGTGCCGACGTGATCACAGATGCGTTCTACGTCGATTTTCTGATCAACGGGGTCAGCATTTGCTCTCCTCCCGGCGTTCTGGTCGAAGATGACGTGCCGGCAAACGGTAGCGCAGCAGTATTTGTCGATCAGCAGTGGGTGGCAAGCGGGACGACATGCACGATCACTGTCGTAGCCGATGCGGAAAGCACGATCACGGAGACTGGCGGCGAAGACAATAACTCCAACTCCCGAGTGATCACGGTAGTTGTCGATCCGCCGGACTACACGGTTTCGGACATTCGGTACGACAGTGACGGATCGGGATGGGGATACAAGGCGGTCATTCGCAACCAGGGTGCAGGCAGCCAGCAGGG
>JAGVPR010000291.1 GCA_020052115.1 Candidatus Eiseniibacteriota bacterium | reverse complement strand
GGCGAGATCGTCGGGGAGCACACCGTGCTACTCGCAGGGCCGGGGGAGTGCCTGGAGCTTTCCCACACGGCCCTCGGCCGGGCCTGCTTCGCCGAAGGCGCCCTCAGGGCGGCGCGCTTCGTGATGACGGCGCCCCCGGGGCTCTACGGCATGGAGGACGTGCTGCGCGCCGGAACCGGGGGCCGCCGCTAGAGGACCGAGCCGGGGTGAACCTCAGGCCTTGGAGCGCAGCTTGTTGACGTGCTGCGCCAGCCGGGACTTGTGGCGGTCAGCCGTCGAGTTGTGCAGGACGCGGCGCTTGGCGGCGCGGTCGAGCGCGGACGTGGCGTCCCGGAGGGCTGTCTGGGCCTCGTCCGGCTTGCTGGCGGTGCGCACCTTCTTGACCAGCTTGCGCACCTGAGACTTGATCTGGCGATTGTCCGCGCGCTCGCTGGCGCTCTTCCTCATGCGCTTCTCGGCCGACTTGTGCTGTGGCATTGACTCTTTCTCCTTCGGGATGGATGCGAGACGGAGCCCCCTGGAGGGCACAGCTGCCAACGTTACCATCCGTACGCGGCGGGCGTCAACTGCGCCCGGCGCGGCCGGCGCCCCCTTGCGAGGGGCCCGTAGGAGGGCGCAGCCGCCCTCCCGGCCCCGGACGGGCTCTCCCGCGTCCTCGTTTCCTTGACGCTCCCGGTAGCGTGCGTTAGGCTGCGGCGCAACCGGAGGAGGGTTCCCGTTTGGTTTCGCGGCCTGTGAGGGTCGGAATCGTCGGCGCGGGCACGGCCGCGCAGCTCAGCCACATCCCTGCCTACGCGCGCCTGACGAGCGCGCGCCTCGTCGCCGTCTGCGACTCCGATGTCGAGAAAGCCCGCCGCGTCGCTCGCCACTTCGCGATACCGCTGGCCGTCCACGACTACAAGGAGCTCGTCGGCCTCGCGGACGTGGACGCGGTGGACATCTGCACGCCGAACCACCTTCACGCCGCGGTGGCGGCTGCCGCGCTGAAGGCGGGCAAGCACGTGCTCTGCGAGAAGCCGTTCACGCGGAGCGCGGCCGAAGCCCAGGCCGTCGTGGACGCCGGCAAGGAGGCCGGGCGGGTCGTGATGTGCGCCTTCAATAATCGCTTCCGGCACGACTCGCAGGTTCTGCGCCGCTTCATCGAGAAGGGCGAGCTGGGCGAATTACTCTATGCGCGCGTCGGATGGATCAAGCGCCGGCAGGAGAGGCGCCAGCGCTCCTGGATTGATCGCCGCGAGTTCTCCGGCGGCGGCGTCTTGATGGACATGGGCCAGCAGATGCTGGACCTGGCCCTCTGGCTCATGGGCCAGCCCGCAGTCGAGAGCGTGAACGCGTGGATGTCCTCCGCCGGCTCGCGCAAGGCGGAGGTCGAGGATTCCGTGGCGGCCTTCCTGCGCCTGTCCGGCGGGCGCTCGCTCACCGTGGTGGCGAGCTGGAGCTTCCTGACCGAGCAGGACGTGAACTTCGTGGAGGTCTTCGGAACCGAAGGGACGGCGTATCTGTCACCGCTACGCATCATCAAGGAGATGCACGGGCAGCGCACGAATGTCACTCCGAACATGGAAAGCACCCGCAACCTCTACCGCCAGTCCTACGAGATCGAGATCGAACATTTCGTCCGCTGCGTGCGGGACGGGCTGGCGCCTCTGTCCCCGGGTGAGGAGGGCGCGGCGGTCATGCGCGTGGTCGCGGCGATCTACGAGTCGGCCACGAGCGGCAGAGAGGTGAGGCTCTAGCTCAGTGGACCGGCGTCTCGCTCTGCTCCTGGCAGTGATCTCCGGCCTGCTGCTGGCCGCGGCATTCCCGCCGGTCGGGCTCTTCCCGCTCGTCTTCGTGGCGCTGGTTCCGCTCTTCTTCGCCGTCGAGCACAGCGATCCGCGCCGGGGCCGGCGCGGTGCCGCGGGGGCTCGCACGCGGCGGCTGTTCGCCGTCGGATGGACGTCGGGGTTCGTGTTCTTCCTCGCGCTGCTCTACTGGATCCCGTTCCTTCCGCCGAACAATCTGACGATCCCGTGGCTCATGGGTCCGTCGCTCGTGATCATGGCCGCGTACCTGGCGCTCTTTCCGGGGCTCTTCGCCCTTGCGCTCGGCTGGTCGCGCGCCGGGGGAAGGGTTTCGTTCCTCATCGCGGCGCCTGCTCTTTGGGCGGGGCTCGAGTACCTGCGTTCCGTCGGAACGATCGGATTCCCGTGGGGGTCGGCCGGCTACGCGCTGGCCCCGATGGCCTCGACGCTGCAGTTCGCGTCGGTCACGGGCATCTGGGGGGTATCGGCGTGGATCGTTCTGATCAACGCACTCTTCTACCTCGTCCTCCAGAGAACCCAGGGCAAGCGGCGAGCGCTCGACCTCTCGCTCGTCATCCTGGCCTTCGCGATCCCCTCGATCCAGGCCCGCAACGTGCTGATGCGCCCTCTGCCGCCGGAGCGCGCGCGGGTGGCCCTGATCCAGGCGAACGTGGACTCCGAGACGAAGTGGGATCCCGAGTTTCGTGAGGCCATCGTCGAGAAGCTCTTCAGGCTGACGCGAGAGGCGGCGCGCGATTCCTCGCTCGACCTGATCGTGTGGTCGGAAGCGGCCCCGCCGTTTCTCCTGGCCCGCGACCCCGTGTACCTCCCGCGGGTCCGCGCGCTGGTGGACAGCCTTGGGGTGCCGCTCCTGGCGGGGACGGTGGACAGCCGCCGCGGCGCGGACGGCCACCTGAAGCACTACAACTCCGTGGTGCTCCTGCGGCCGGGCGATCCCGCGCTCGACATCTACGACAAGGCGCGACTGGTGCCCTTCAGCGAGCGGATGCCGTTCCAGGGGGCGCTTCCGTTCCTCTCGGCGTTCGATTGGGGGCAGTCCGACTTCTCGCCGGGGGAGAGCCGGGCTCCTTTCGAGATGGGCGGGCACCGCATCGGACCGCTCATCTGCTTCGAAGCGATCTTCCCGCCGCAGGCGCGGGGCTTCGTGGACGGGGGAGCGGACTTCCTCGTGAACATCACGAACGACCAGTGGTTCGGGAACACGGCGGCTCCGTCTCAGCACGCGGCGATGGCGGTGTTCCGCGCCGTGGAGAACCGGCGGGCGATCGGGCGTTGCGCGAACACGGGAATCACGATGATCATTGACCCTTTCGGCCGGGTCACGGCGCGCACGCCCACCTTCGTCGAGACGACGCTCGTCGGGGATCTGGCGCTGCCAGTGGAGGAGACCTTCTACTCCCGCCACGGCGACGTCGCCGCGGCGGTCTTTCTCGCGGTGTCGCTCGTGTTGATGGTGTTGCCGCTCGCCCTCAAGCCCCTTTGACCGGCGGGGCCGGTCTCGTGTAGCCTCGCCGCGAGGAGGTGGCATGCGGACCTTCGCTGTGGCCGTCGTCGGCGCGACTGGCGTCGTGGGACGCGAGTTTCTCAAGGTTCTCGCCGAGCGCCGGTTCCCGGTGCGCGAGATCCGGCTCTACGCGTCCGAGGCCTCCGCCGCGCGGACGCTCGAGTTCGCCGGGGCGCCGCACCCGGTGCGAAGCCTCGAGGGGACCGACTGGCGCGGTCTCGACTTCGTTTTCCTCTCGGCGGGCGCTGAGACGAGCCGGCGCGTTTCGCCTCAGATCGCCGCCGCCGGGGCGATCGCGATAGACAACTCCTTCGCCTTTCGATTGGAGCCGGGCGTTCCCCTCGTCGTGCCCGAGGTGAACGCCGAGGCCGCGCGCACGCACAGCGGGATCATCGCCAATCCGAACTGCTCGACGATCCAGCTCGTCGTGGCGCTGGCGCCGCTGGAACGCGCCGCGCGCCTGAAGCGCATCGTGGTGAGCACCTATCAATCGGTCTCGGGCACCGGCCATGCTGCCGTCGAGGAGCTGCGCCGTCAGAGCGAGGCCTGGCTTGCCGGGCGCCCGTCGCCGCCTGAGGTGTATCCGCACCCGATCGCGTTCAATCTCCTGCCGCACATAGACCGATTCCTCGACGATGGTTCGACGCTCGAGGAGCAGAAGATGGCCGCTGAAACGCAGAAGATTCTCGACCGGCCGGATCTCGGGGTCGCGGCGACCGCCGTGCGCGTTCCGGTGTTTCGCGCGCACTCGGAGGCGGTCGCGGCGGAGTTCGAGCGGCCGCTGTCTCCCGAAGAG
>JAGVPR010000168.1 GCA_020052115.1 Candidatus Eiseniibacteriota bacterium | reverse complement strand
CCCGCGAGGCGTGAGGGCGGCGCGAGCACCCGGCGCACCTCGTCCACGATGAACTCGGGATCCGCGAGCCGGCCCATGCCGACCTCGCGCTCCGCCAGCTCGCCGCTTTCCGGACCCACGAACACGACTCCCGACTCCTTGAGGCGCGCGACGTTCCGCTGCACCTGAGCGTTCTGCCACATCCGGAAGTTCATCGCCGGAGCGATGACCACGGGCGCCGGGCACGTGATGAGCGCGGTCGTGAGCGCGTCGTCGGCGATGCCGTTCGCCATCTTGCCGATCACGTTGGCCGTTGCCGGAGCCAGAAGGAAAAGATCTACCTCGTGCGACAGGTCAATATGCGCCATCGCGCCCGCAGGCCCGCGCCCCGTGCTGCCGGTCCAGTCGCTGCCGCCCCAAAGATCGGTGAGCACGGGATCGCCGGTGATCGTCTCGAACGTCAGCGGCGTCACGAAACGGCAAGCCTCGGGGCTGAGGACGGCGGTGACGCGCCCCTCCAGCTTCAGAATGAGGCGCGCGATCTCGACCGCCTTGTACGCGGCGATGCTTCCGCTCACGCCCAGGGCGATCCTCTTCCCTTTCAGAACCACAGGATCCTCCCCACAGTCGGCCTCAGATCGAGGACTCGTCATCGTTCTCGATGGCGTACTTGACATGGCCACCGAACACGCGATCCACCGCTTCGAGCGTCACGCGCCGCGGCGGCGTGGCGAGAGCGCGGCGGTAGAAATCATTCAGGCGCCTCGCTTCCTGAGCGGCGACCACGACCAGCTCGTACTTGTTCGATTTCCCCTCGGGGCCCTTGTACTCTCCAGTCACGGGTGTGCCTCCTTTCTAACGGG
This sequence comes from Candidatus Eiseniibacteriota bacterium, assembly GCA_020052115.1. Taxonomy (GTDB): domain Bacteria; phylum Eisenbacteria; class RBG-16-71-46; order JAGVPR01; family JAGVPR01; genus JAGVPR01. The sequence goes on along the minus strand of JAGVPR010000168.1, from coordinate 2,224 downwards.
AATCCGGCAGCGCCGGGCGGTAGCAGCGTTCGCGCCGCGACCTCTCGGCGGTGACGATGCTGCGCACGCGCGCCGCCGCCGCCTCGAACTCCCCATTGACAACGACGTAGTCGTAAGACGCTGCATGCTCGATCTCGGCCGGGGCGGCCGCGATGCGGCGAGAAACGACGTCCTCCCGATCGGTGCGCCGGCCCCGAAGCCTCCGCTCGAGGACATCGAGCGACGGCGGCAAGACGAAGATCAGCACCGCATCCGGGTAGGCGCGCTTGATGGCCAGCCCGCCTTGAACGTCCAGATCAAGAATCACCGTACGGCCGGCCGCCATCTGCTCGTCGAGGAAGCGGCGCGGCGTTCCGTACCATGCCGCGTGGACCTCGGCCCACTCCGCCAGCTCGCCGGCTTCGCGCATCTGCGCGAACTCTTCAGGGCCTACGAATAAGTAGTCGCGACCGTCCGCCTCGTCCGGACGGATCGGCCGCGTCGTCGCCGACACCGAATAGCACACGCGGGAGTCCGACGAGCAGACCGCATGGCACAAAGAGGATTTCCCGACGCCCGACGGCCCGGAAACCACGACGAGAAATGCCGGATCGGAGACCCACGACTGGTAGTCCGGCATCGTCCGCGTCATCCCCCCGGCGGCCGCGCCCGCGTGCGCGCCGCAAACCCGGCCTCACTCGACGTTCTGTACCTGCTCGCGGATCTTCTCGATCTCTTCCTTGATGGCGATGACTTCGTTGACAATCTCAACGTCGGCGGCCTTCGAGCCCATCGTGTTCGCTTCGCGGTTCATCTCCTGGAGGATGAAGTTGAGCTTGCGCCCGGCAAGCTCCGGCCCCTCCAGAAGAGCGATGAACTGCCGGTTATGCGAATCGAGCCGCACGCACTCCTCGGTGATGTCAATGCGGTCCGCGAGGATCGCCACTTCCTGCTCCAGCCGGCCGGGATCCACCTCTCCGGGATCAACCAGCAGACTGATGCGCTGGCGCAACTTCTCCCGAGCGGCGGCTACCTGCTGCGCCGCGCGCCCGCGAATGCGGGTGAGGGCCGTGTCCACGAAACCGATGCGCCGCCGGAGATCCACCTCGAGCGCGCGGCCTTCGCGCTGCTTCATCTCGTTCAAGTCCTCGACCGCGCGCGCCGAGATCCGCTCGACGAACTTCCAGGCCTCCGTCTCGTCCACATCCGGCGATTCCCAGCGCAGCAGATCGGGCAGGCCGACGAACAGCGAGAGATCCACGTCGCCGGCCAAGCCGTAGCGCGTCTTCAGCTCATCGAAGAGCTTCATATAGCGCTCGGCCACATCGCCGTTCAGGCGGAGTTCGCCGAGGGTGCCGCCGTCGCCGTCCCAGCTGATCGAGACGCTGATCTTGCCGCGGCTCGCGCGGTCCTGGATGAGCGTGCGGACCTGGGGCTCGAGAGCCGCCAGGAACTTAGGGACTCGGACGACGACCTCGCAGTACCGGTGGTTCACCGAACGAATCTCGACCTCGACACGGGCGCCGCCAAACTCCTCTTCCGCCCGGCCGTAGCCGGTCATACTGCGGACCATCCATCCTCCTGGACTGCGGGGAGAAGTGAAGCCGTAAGCTAACCGAACGCCCGGCGGACGTCGACGTGGTCGCCGTCATAGTAGCACAGCGAAGGCGCGGCTGCGGAACCGGCGGGAACTTCGGTCGCGCCAGGGCGTTGCGGGGGCGCCGCGGGCCATTCTCCAAGGTGAAAGCGGCGCGCCCCGTCCCCGCCCCGCCCTATAATGTGCGCGTGGACATCCTGACCCTCGACCGCTTCGTTCGCGACCTCGCCGGCGTGATCGAAGGCTCTCGCGTGCGCGACGTGCGGGCGCACGCGCCGGGCGTCGTGCGCCTCGAGCTTGCGAGCCGGGATTGCGTCTTCCTCTGCGCGCGGCGCGACTGGCGCGGCATCGCCATCGGCGTCCTGCCCTCGGCCGGAGAGACCGAGGACAATCCGACCCGCCATTTTTCGGATCGTCTCCGCGAGATTCTCGGCGGCGCGCGCCTCGAGGCGCCTTCCCTCCTCCGTGGAGACCGCGTCGTGGTCATCCCCGCCGGCGAACGCGGCCGGCTCGTGCTGGAAATCCCGGCCGCCGCCATCCTGTGGCTCTCCGGAGACGACCTCGCCATCACCGCCCGCCTCGTGACAGGGCAGGGTCCGCCGCGACTTGCGCCTGGGTCACCGTACACGCCGCCCGAGCCCGGGGCTT
>JAGVPR010000138.1 GCA_020052115.1 Candidatus Eiseniibacteriota bacterium | reverse complement strand
CCCCGCCCGGGCGCAGCCTCGTGCCGGCCCGCTGCCGCCCCGCTGCGGAGCCTCTCCGCCCCGCCCCGGTTCGCCACTTTGTCATAAACCCGTTGGAAAGTGCTACAATACGCCGAAAAGAGGAGCACGCCCAAGCCACCCGCCCTGGTTGCCTGGGCACCGGACGAGGTCTTGGGAGCAACTGCCGTGTCCACACCCCTGACAGCCTTCCTCGCCGAGCACGAGGACGAAGTCCTGGAAGCCTGGAGCAGGGCCGTCCAGGCGACGACGAGCCATCACTACGCGGACCGCGGGATCGAGGAGCTGCGGGCCTACGCCGTCGAAGCGTTGGGCTGCGTGCGATCGGCCCTTCGCTCGAGTCTGCCGGGGCCCCACGAGCCGGCGCCGAGCGGATCGGATCCGGCGGCCTGTACCCCGCTCCGCGTGATCCAGCCGGAAGCCGGGGTGCACGTCCAGATGCGGGCCGTCCGCGGCAGCACTTCGGACGTCCGCGCCGGCCAGGGTGAAATCGTTCGCTACGTTTCCCGGCTCGCCGCTTTCCGCATGCGCCAGGGCTTCACGGAGACGGAGACGGTGACCGCGCTGCTCCGCGGCCGAGAGGTGATCGGGCAGCTCGTCGTACCGCATTACGAGGGCGATGAGCTCGTCCAGGTGGAGCGCGCCCTCGACGATGTGTTCCATCGGATCGTCGCGGCCTACGGGCAGACGTTCTGCGCTCTCTGCTCGCAGCAGATGACCGAGGACCGTGTTCGCGCCGAGCGCCGCCTCGAGAGCGTTCTCGAGGAGTCGGCCGACGCGATCATCTTCTTCGATGCCGACCGGATCGTCCGGAGCTGGAATCGCGGCGCGGCGCTCATTTTCGGCTACCAGCCCGGCGAGATCATCGGCCTCTCGATTGATCTGCTCGTCCCGGAGGAGATCCTGGCGAGCGGCGAGATCGAGAAGCTGATGGCCGCGCTCGGCGCCGCGGGGCAGGCGCGTCTCGCCGAGACGCAGCGCATCGCGAAGAACGGACGTCGCGTCTGGGTGGACGCGAACTTCACAACAGTGCGCGATCCCGACGGGCGCCCTCAGGGCGCCTGGGCGGTGATGCGCGACCTGACCGAGAGGCGCCGCATCCAGGAAGCGAACCTCCAGGCGGAGCGGCTCGCGCTCATCGGCACGATGTCGGCGAAGCTCGCGCACGAGATCCGCAACCCGATCGGATCGGTGAGCCTCAACCTCGACCTTCTGCGCGACGAGCTGCAGGACATCAAGGCCGGCCGCCAGTCGAACTCCCAGGAGAGCCTCGGACTGCTCCGCTCGATCGAGAACGAACTGGGCCGCGTGCAGCGCGTCATCGAGGACTATCTGCGCTTCGCGCGGCTTCCCTCGGTGCGGCTCCGCGATCTCTCGCTGAACCACCTCCTCGAAGAACACGTGCCGTTTCTCACGCCGGCCTTCGAGCAGCAGAAGATCCGGCTCCAGCTCGATCTCGGGGAAGAGCTCCCCGAGATGCGCGCGGACGCCGATCAGCTCTGGCAGGCGCTTCTAAATCTATTGAGAAACGCCATCGAGGCGATGCCCGAAGGCGGCACGCTCACCGTGAGCACGCGCGCCCTGAACGGGAACATCGTCTGCCGCATCCGCGACACCGGACAGGGCATGAGCGCGGAACGGATTGAAAAGATGTGGAAGCCGTTCTGGAGCACCAAGCGTGGCGGCACCGGTCTCGGCATGCCGCTGGCCCAGCAGATCGTCGCCGAACACGGAGGCTCCATTGATTGCGAGAGCCAGGAGGGAAAGGGGACGGTGTTCACGCTGACGCTCCCCCTGGCTCCGGCCGTGGGCGCCCCGGCGTCGTGACGGGCGAGAAGGCTCCCCGGGCACGGTCTGCTAAGATCCCGCGGATCCATTCATGAACGCCGTAGGCTGATCGAATGAGCGAATCGCCGGCCCATATCCTTCTCGTCGAAGACGACGCCGAAATGCGCCGTGCGGTCGAGCGCATCCTCGAGCGCGAAGGCCACGAGGTCACTGCCGTCGGCGACGGGGCGGCCGCCCTGGGGCTTCTCGCCGGCCACAGCTACGAACTCGTCCTGACCGACATGATGCTGCCCCGCGTGGATGGATTCGAGCTGCTGCGCCGCATCCGGACGCAGTGGCCGTACACCGAGGTCGTGCTCTTCACCGGCCACGGCACCGTCGAGCGGGCGGTGGATGCGATCAAGCAGGGCGCCTACGACTTCGTCGAGAAGGGCCGCGAGGACTTCCGCGCCTTTCTTCTGAAGACGGTGAGCAAAGCCATCGAGAAGCAGGCGCTCTCCGCGGACCTCCGGCGGCTCCTCGCGCTCGTTCGCGCGCAGGCGGAGGAGCGGCTCGTCGGCAACAGCCGAGCGATGCGCCAGATCCGCGAGTTGGTGCACCAGATCTCGGTCACTGACGTGCCCATTCTCATCCGCGGCGAGAGCGGCACCGGCAAGGAGGTTGTCGCCGATCTCATCCACTCCCTGTCGCCGCGGGCGGCGAAGCCGTTCGTGAAGATCAGCTGTGCCGCGATTCCCGAGAACCTGCTCGAATCGGAGCTGTTCGGCTACGAACGGGGCGCTTTTACCGGCGCGCTCACCGCGAAGCCGGGGCGCTTCGAGACCGCGCACGGTGGATCGATCTTCCTCGACGAGATCGGCGAGATGGCCCCGTCGCTTCAGGCGAAGCTACTGCGCGTGCTCGAAGACGGCCGGTGCCAGCGCCTCGGCTCCACGCGCGATGTGCACGTGGACGTCCGGATCATCTCGGCGACGAACGCCGACATCGAGCAGGCGATCAAGGAGAAGCGCTTCCGGAGCGACCTCTACTACCGGCTCAACGTGGTCGAGATCCACATCCCGCAGCTGCGCGAGCGCCGCGAGGACATCCTGCTCCTTGCGCGGCACTTCCTGAGCCGCCATGCGGGGATCCGCGCCACTCCGGTCGAAGGTTTCGAGCCGGAGGCGATCGAGGGTCTCGAAAGCGCCGCCTGGCCCGGGAACGTGCGGGAGCTGGAGAACACGATCCAGAGGGCGCTCGCCCTGAGCCATGGTCCGCGGTTGACTCTCGCGGATGTGCGCGGGCTCGCGCTCGTGACGGGCGCGGAGCCGGCGATAGAGGCGACCCCACCGGAGGCTCGCTCCTCCGGGGGCGGTTGGGCGGCCTCCTCCGACGAGCACGTGATCCACATTGCGGTGGGAACCCCGCTCGAGGCTGCCGAGGATCAGCTCATCGCCGCCACGCTCAAGCTCTGCGGCAACGACAAGGAACGGGCGGCGCGAATGCTCGGGATCTCCTCGCGGACCATCTACCGGCGGATGACCTCGGGACGGCCCTCTGATTCCGAAGAGGGCGGTCCGGACGCGGCATCCTCCTGACACCCTGACAGACGTCCCTCCTCACTGACAGCCTGTCCCGACCGGACCCGCGCCGTCGAACCCCAAGGCCGCCTCCCGCAACCACGTAACATAGACATTCACAATATGTTACGTCGCAATTTCCGTCCGGCCCCGAGCCGGGCATTATCCCTGCATTGCTCCCAGCTTGGTTTTCTCCTCCTCGGGGGGGACTCGGAAACCGGGCGGTTGGGTGGCTGGAGTAGAGGACCATGAGCGCAGAGACAATCCTGCTTCTGGATGACGACACGGCTTTCTCGGACGCGGTTCGGAAGGTGCTCGAGAAGGAAGGCTACGCCGTCATTGATGCGGCTTGTCTGAGCCGGGCGCGGGAGCTTTTCGAAGCCGACCCGCGGCGGTTCGACCTGGTGCTCTGTGATCTCTCTCTGCCGGGAGAAACGGGGCTCTCCCTCCTGCCGATCGTGCAGGCGGCGAGGCCGAACCTCCCGGTGGTCGTGATCACGGCCTTCGGCGATTGGAACTCGTACGCTTGGGCGCTGAGCGCGGGCGTCTTCGAGTTCCTCGCGAAGCCGGTGGAGCGCGACGTCCTCCTCAAGACAGTGCGTGCGGCGATCGCCTCGCGGTCCGGCCTGGCCGGACGGGCGGGGGAGGGACGAGGAAGCGCGGCGCGATAAGGCGTCGCCGCAGCCGGCGGCAAGCGGTCCGAGGCGGGCGGGTCTCGGGCCGCGCCGCGTTTAAGGTCCGCCGCCCGATTTCGGGTGATTCGCCCGCCGGCGAGAAGCGGATCGGCGCGTGCTATACTGAGTTTCGATTTCCGCCCGGCTGTTGCGGCGCGTTCGTCCCGAACCGCCCTGGACCGCGCCTCGGACGCTCCAGTTCAGGCGAAATCCCAGCCGTCCTGTCGGTGTATTCACTGTAGGTATGGTCTTGCTGGGCCGAATTCCCGGCTACCGGTCGTTTTCGTGGAACCGGAGCGCATCGGACCGGGCTCGTACCTCTCAACACTCGAGGAGGCGCCACGCGGCGCAGGAAGGATGGGTGATTCATGAAGGTGCGGTGGGTAGCGGTGGCAGCCTGCGTCATCTTCGCCGTGACCGTCGGTTTCAGCACCTGGGCCCTGGCGGAGGATGCTCCGGCGGCCAAGGCGGCCGTGAAGGCGCATTCTTACGTCGGCGCCGCCAAGTGCAAGATGTGTCACGCGAGCCCCGCCAAGGGGAACCAGGCGAAGCTGTGGGCCGACTCCGTGCATGCGAAGGCCTTCGCGGTCCTCGCGACACCCGAGGCGAAGGTCGCGGCCGAGAAGGCCGGAGTGACGGGCAATCCGCAGGAGAGCGACAAGTGCCTCGCTTGCCACGTGACCGGTTTCAGCGCTCCGAAGGAGCAGAAGGCCGCGACATGGAAGGCCGAGGACGGCGTGACCTGCGAGGCCTGCCACGGCCCGGGCGCCGACTACATGGCGATGCCGGTGATGAAGGATAAGGCGGCGGCCAAGGCCGCGGGCCTCCTCCCGGTCACCGAGGCGACCTGCACGGCGTGCCACAACAAGAACAGCCCGACCTTCAAGGGCTTTGTGTTCGCCGAGATGGCGAAGAAGATCGCCCATCCGAATCCGCTGAACAAGAAGCCGTAACCCCGCGCAGTCGCGGGAAGCGCCGAAGAGCAACGGGGCCGGTCCCTCGGACCGGCCCCTGCTTCTTTGGTGCGGATCGCGCCTGGCGCCGCCCTCACTCCGCTGCGCGCCCCTTCCCCGAGTCGAACAGGTCCACGAGTTCTTCGGGGAACGGCTCGAAGAAGCTCTGGCCGGCGAGGTACTCGTTCTCGAAGCGGGCGATCCAGGAGCGGAGCACGCCGACCGGGACGCTCAGCGGGACCTTTCCCGCGGTGTAACGATCGAGGAGCCGCAGGAAGTGTCTCTTCTCGCTCGCGCCGAGGAACTCGGAGAAGTAGCCCATGGCGTGCGTGCAGACGTTGACCGGCGACGCGTGGCGCGGCGGGCGGGCGAAGGCGAGCCGGAAGTGCTCGGCGTACTGCCCGTAGATTTCGCGAGGCCCCAGCCGCTCGCGGTTCGCCACGATCCGCCCGCAAGTCCTCATCTGCTTCTGGTTGTACGCAAGGAGCAGAAGCTCGTGCTGCGACTGGAAGCGCACCAGTGTCCCTGCCTCGGGCGAGGGTCCCATCGCTCGCACCTCGGCGAGTGCGAAGAGCTTCGTCAGAAAGTGCTCGCGCAATCTGAGGTTCAGAAGCCGACCTTCCTCCTCGATCGCGGCGTGAGGGAATCGCTCGAGGACGGCCCGGGCGAAGAGGCCCGGCCCCTTGCCCCTGGGCGGCGCGTTCCCCCTCTCGACGTGGATCTTCACATCTCCGATGCCGCAGGAAGGCGAGCGGCTTTTCAGCACGAACCCATCGATCTCGATGCCCTGCGGCGCGGCCGAGGAGAGGAGGCGCTCGGCGAACGACGTCATCGCCTCCGTGACGTCACGCCCGGTGGAAGGCTGCACCAAACGCACCGCGCTTCCGTCAGAGACCAGCCGGATCGGAGCGCGTGGCGTCCCGAGGCCGATCTCCTCTTCGGGGCACGTGAGCATGAGGTCCACATGGGGCTCGAGCCGCTCGAGGAACTCGTCGCGGAGAATGCTGCCGTCGTAGCGGCAGGCCGCGTACCCCAGGCACCTGCTGGCTAGGACCCGCGGGCGCACGCTTTCGGTCATCGTGCTACTCCTTCGCGGCGGGCGGCCGGCACGGCGGCATCGTTGACCGAGCTGACGCGAAGGCCGCGTCCCATTGGTTCTTGATTCGTCATGATCGAGATGCGGGCGGAGGCGGGGGACGGCGCGTCGGGCGCGCGGCGCGCCCGACGCGTCAGGTCTAGCGCTTTCCCGGGCCCAAGCTGGCGAGGCGGTCCTTGGCCAGGCGCGCCTCTTCGGACTTCGGGAAATCCTTGGTGATGCGCTCCAGGGCGGCCCGCGCCGCCGCCTCCTCGCCCATCGTCTGGTTCGAGAAGCCCAGCTTGAGCAAAGCGGCAGGCACCTTGTCGCCCTTCGGGTAACTGTCAATCAACTTCTGGTACTCGCGGATCGCGCTCGCGAAGTCGTTCTGCGCGTAGTAAGCCTCTCCGATCCAGTACTGCGCATTATCCGAGAGCTCGGTGTTCGGGTAGTACTGCAAGTACGAGCCGAAGCCCTGGATCGCAAGCGGGTAGTTTCCCCGCGTCACGTCGAGGTATGCCGATTCGTAGAGCCGGTTCGGATCCGGCATCTCGGTCGGCTGAGAGGGGACGGCGCCCGTCCCGCTCGTGTCGGCGGATGCGGGAGGGAGCGGCGGCCGCTCCTCGCGAACACGCGAGGCCGAACGCCGCGTCACTTCCTCGAGCTGCGCCTGGAGGGTTGCCAGCGTCTCGGTGATCTCGGCGAGCCGTGTCTGGAGATCGGCGTTGTTCTCGCGCTGGAGACCGGACTGCGTCTCCTGGGCGGCGAGGATCTTCTCGATGTCCTGGCGCAGCGCGGCTTGCTCCGCGCGGATCGCCTGGATCTCCACATCCATGCGGTCTATCGTCGCCGGGGCCCGGAACAGCGATGCGCAGCCGGTCGTGCCCAGGACCGAACTCGCTAACAAGACGACAAACCACGACCGCCGCATCCCGTCCTCCGATCAGACGCCCTGCAGCACGAAGTGCGCGCGCCGGTTCCTCGACCATGAGCTCTCGTCCTGACCCGGATCGAGCGGTCGCTCCTTGCCGTAGGAGATGGTCGAGAGCCGGTCGCCCCCGATGCCGTAGGCGACGAGCCAGTCGCGGGCGGCCTTCGCGCGGCGCTCGCCGAGGGCCAGGTTGTAATCGGTCGTGCCGCGCTCGTCGCAGTGACCTTCGATGAGCACATGGGCCGACGGGGCCTCCATCAGGTACTTGCCAAGCGCCGTCAGCGCCAGGCGCGCGTCATCGCGGATGTTCGCCTTGTCGTAGTCGAATCGGATGTCCTGCGCCGCGAAGGCCCTCTCCTGATCCACGGGTGGCTTCGTTGACGTCGTGTCCGGAAGCTGTTGCGTGACCGGGGGCTGCTGGGTCACCGGGGGCGGCGGCGCCTTCTTCTTTGCGCATCCCGGCGCCACGATCAGCGCCAGAGCCAGGAGCAGCATCGAGTGGGCGAGCCAGCTTCTCGTCCGCATCGTCTCGTCCTCCTTTGTCCCGTACCGGGATCAGCGTACGCGGTCAGGGGGTTCCGCACCCGCTGCGCGGCACCCTAGTCATCGAATCTCGGAGACCAGGTGGGATTGTAAGAGTCACCGGGCCCATCGGTCAATCGCCGCTGGTCGGTGCCGTCGGAGTTCATCACGTAGATCTCCCGGCGACCGCTCCGGCTGGAGGCGTAGACGATGTGCCTCCCGTCCGGCGCCCAGGACGGATCCTCGTTCGTTCCCCGAGAGTCGGTGAGCACCATGGGGTTGTAGCCCGAGGCGTCAATGGTGACGATCTGGAAACGGCCCTCGAAGCGTGACGAGTAGGCGATCTTGTCGCCCCGCGGCGACCACGCGGCCTGATCGTTGTACGTGCCGTCGAAGGTGAGCCGGCGCAAGTTCGAACCGTCGGCGCCCATGACGTAGAGCTGCGGAGCGCCGGAACGGTCCGAGGTGAAGGCGATCTCCAGCCCCGAGGGAGACCAGCAAGGAGAGGTGTCAATGCCCGGGTGAGAGGTCAGGCGCCGCGTGTTCGCACCGTCGGCGTCCATGACATAGACCTCGGAGTTGCCGTCCTTGGTGAGTGATAGCGCGATCCGCCTCCCGTCGGGCGACCACGCGGCCGCGGCGTCGAGGCCCGGCTGGCGCGAAACCGGATGGGATTTCGCGTCCTCGAGGTCGAAAACGTAGAGGTCGGGGCTTCCCGCCCGGTACGAGGTGTAGGCAAGGTAGCGCCCATCCGGGGACCATGCCGGAGAGACGAGCAGCGCCCCCTCCTGTGTCAGGCGCCGCGAGCCGAAGCCGTCGTAGTCCATGACGTACAGCTCCTCGCCGCCGCCGGCGCGCCGCACGAAGCCGATACGCGTTCGAGCGATGCCCTCTTCGCCGGTGAGGTACTTGACGATCTCGTCGGAGAGCCGGTGCGCGATGCGCCTGAGCGCGTCCTCTCCGCTTCGATATCCCTTCTTCATGATCACCTGAAGAGAGGGAAGGTTGAGCAGCGACCCCTCCAGCGTCACCCGGCCGTCGGCGATGCCGAGCTGGCTCTTCACGAGCGCCGCCGCCAGGGTCGAGCCCGGATTGATCGAGGAATCGGCCGGCGCCTCGGCGATCTTGAAGAAGCCCGAGCGCTCCAGGTCGGAGCCGAGGACGCTGAACGCCTCGGCCGCCAAGGCGGGCGCGCGACCGTCCGCCCCCGTCCAGGCCGTCCGCTGCACCCAGAGCGGCGTCTTCTCCGACTTGTACTTTTCGACGCCGATCCGCGCTTCCGTCTGCGCGAACGCGGCAGCGGCCCATGAAACGGCGGCGACCACGGCGGCCGCGGTCGCGGCGCGCCGCGCACGATCACTCCACGAATTGAAAGTCAAAGTGGACTCCAAGGTACTCGTCAGGGAATTCCTCCGGCAGCGGCGGCAGCGGCATCGCCGCTTGCACCGCGCGCATCGCCGACTGGTCGTAGAAGCCGACACCCGAAGATTGCTCCGCCGCGATGTCCATGACGGTCCCTCCGCGCAGGATGCGGAAGTAGAGCGTGACGCGAAGGGCGGCGCCGCCCGCGCTCACGCCTTTCGGGGGCGACCACTGGTTCGCGATCTTGTTGCGCACTGCGATCAGATAGTACGTGAAAGGGAAGTCCGTGTCGGTTCCCGCGCCCGAGAGGCCGATGCCGCTGCCTCCGCTCGGAAGGCCGAGGCCGCCGGCCGTGCGCTCGGTGCCCGAGGGGAGAT
>JAGVPR010000208.1 GCA_020052115.1 Candidatus Eiseniibacteriota bacterium | reverse complement strand
GGAGCGCCGGCCGGGGCCGGCACTGCCGTGCCGCACGATTGGCAGAAGCGAGCGCCGTCCGGGTTGCTCGTTCCACACTTCGGACAGAATGGCATGTGCGATCCTCCTTGTCCTGCCCCGCCGCCCTACTCGCGGCAGCCGTCGTCGAAGAGGGTCAGTACGCGTCGTCCAGCGTGTCGTCCGTGGTCTCCTCCGCCGCGGCATCGTTCGTGTCCGCGGCAGGCGTGGCCGCATCATCATCTACGGCAGCGTCGTCGTCCCATCCGGCCGAGCCGTCCACCTTGCCGTCATCCTTGAGATCCTGCTCGGACGACTCCAACTCCTCCGGGGTGAGGTTCTCGGGATGGGAGATGTTCCGCTCTCCCTCGATATCGTTGCTCGTTCGGTTCGCAGCTCCCGTCGAATCGTAGGCGTTGTCCTTGTCCGCCTCGTTGACGGACTTCGAATCGAGGGCGTTCGTCTCGCCACGATCCGGCTCGTACACGCCGTCGGAGTCGCGGTCTTCCTGGCCGTCCTTCACGCCGTCGAGATCGCTGTCGCTCTGCCGCGCGTCCGTCTCGCCGACGCTGCGGAGACCGTCCTTGTCCGCATCCTCGACGCCGTCGCCGATGCCGTCGCGGTCCGTATCCTTCGAGAGCGGGTCGCTCTCCCAGCCGAGATCGTGCCATCCGTCCTTGTCCGCGTCCTCGGCGCCGTCCTTGATGCCGTCGGCATCCGTGTCCTCGCGGAGCGCATCCGTCCCCAGCTCGGATTCCTGCTCGTCGGTGAGGCCGTCCTGATCCGCATCCGCCGGCTCGTCCGAGGCCTTCTCGCTCTCCGTAGCGGCCTCCTGGGCTGCCTCCGCGCCGGTCTCCTCGGCGGCCTCCGTGGAAGCGGCTTCAGCCTCCGTCGTGGCCACGCCGCCCGTCTCCTGGGCGCCTTCAGTGCTAGCGGCTTCAACCTCCGCCGCGGCGCCCACTCCTTCCGCCGCCGGTGGCTCGCCTTCCGGTTCCTCGGCCTCCGACTCCTCGGCAATCCAGAACGCCTCCGAGACCTCCAGGTCATCGGCGAGATCGTCGTCGAGGAGCATCACGTCGGCGTCGCCGTCCCGATCGAGGTCGAGCAGCAGGAGATCAACGGCGCCATCGCCGTCGAGATCGAAGGCAAGGAAATCGGGGGGCGGGATCGGTCCGGAGGCAGGGTCGGAGTAACCGCCGAAAACGAGCGCCATCGTGAAGCCTCCAGGAGGGCGGTCCTCGCTAGGGAGAGAGACGGGCGCAATCGTGCGTGCGGGCCTCCGGCATTGTCAAGTGCCGTGCAACCGGCCGAGCGCCCTCGCGGGGGCTCGTCGCGGGAGCGTGCCGTTGCGCGGACCGGCGAGACGGTCCAGGATGGGCGCGCTCCGGAGTGCATCCGGGGTCGGTCGCTCGAGGAGGGTTCGCCATGGGGACGTTGCTGGGCCTGATCGGGATGGCGCTGTCGGCGTATCTACTGCTGAAGACCGTGCGGGGATTCCGGCGCGCGTGGCGAGAGGCGGAGATCGTCCGCGGAGCGGCGGCCCCGCAGCAGACGATCCGATTCGACAGCGCCGGGGAGATCTCGCTCTTTCTCGACGGGCCGAGGTACAGGACGTACACGAAGCGGCTTCAGTACGAGATGATCTGCGAGGGCTCCGGCCTGCCCGTTCCGATCACGCCGGTCTATGCCGGCTCGGGCGTGCGAAGCCTCACCCGCAGCCGCGTCCAGCGGGGGCGATTCACGCTTCCGGCGCCGGGATCCTACACGCTTCGCATCGGCGGCCTGAGCCCCACGGACCCGACGGAGTACGCGATCGTCTTCATGCGCCCTTTCACCCGGGAACTCCTCACGTTCATCTTCACGTGCGTGCTTCTCGGGATGGCGCTCTTGGGGTGCTTGATGCTCGCGATCTTCTCGGCGGTGTTCTAGAGAGGGATGACGCGCAGCCGCGCGCCCGTCCCCCGGATCAGCCTGCCAGCGGCTCCAGCCTCGCAGTGAAGTGCCTGAGCACCGGCGCGGAGTGCACGAGCCTCAGCCCGCTGAGCCGGTCCTTGTTCCGGAACACCTCGATCACCGATTCCGCCACGTACCGGATGTGCGTCGTCGTGTAGACGCGCCGCGGCACGGCGAGCCGGACCAGCTCCAGCTCCGGGTAGATCTCCTTGCCGTTCTCCGTGCGGCCGAACATGAGGCTCCCGATCTCCACGCTGCGGATGCCGGCCTCGAGATAGAGCGCGCACGCCAGAACCTGCCCCGGGAACTCGCGCTGCGGGATCTGCGGAAGGAACCGGCGCGCATCCAGATACACCGCGTGCCCTCCGACGGGCTCGACGATCGGAACATCTTCATCGAGGAGCCGCTGGCCGAGGTCGCGCACCTGATGGATGCGGAAGGTGAGGTAGTCCTCGTCCAGCACCTCCTGGAAACCGCGCGCCATCGCCTCGAGGTCGCGACCCGCGAGACCGCCGTACGTCGGGAACCCCTCGACAAGGATGAGGAGGTTCGTGCACTCCTCGGCGAGCTTGTCGTCGTTCAAGGCCAGGAACCCGCCGATGTTGACGAGGCCATCCTTCTTTGCGCTCATCGTGCAGCCGTCGCCCATCGCGAAAATCTCACGCGCTATCTCGCTGACTGACTTGGCGTTACAGCCGGCCTCCCGCTCCTTGATGAACCAGCAATTCTCCGCGAAGCGGCAGGCGTCGAAGATGAGCTGGAGACCGAACTCGTCGCACACGGCGCGTGTCGCCCGGATGTTCTCCAGCGACACGGGTTGCCCTCCGCCCGAGTTGTTCGTGATCGTCATCATGACGAAGGGGACCTTGCCGCGGTGTTCCGCCAGCGCGCGGCGGAGCTTCTCCGTGTCCATGTTCCCCTTGAACGGAAGGCGGCAGCGTGTGTCGTACGCTTCCTTGATGACGCAGTCGAGCGCGACTCCCCGGTTGTGCTCGACGTTCGCGCGGGTCGTGTCGAAGTGGATGTTGTTCGGCACCACGTACCCCGGCTTCACGGCAACCGAGAAGAGCAGGTTCTCCGCGACACGCCCCTGATGCGTCGGGATGATGTTCTTGTAGCCGAAGATCGAGCGGACGCTCTGTTCGAAGCGGAAGTAGCTGCGGCTCCCCGCGTAGGCCTCGTCGCCCATCATGAGGCCGGCCCATTGACTGTCGCTCATCGCCGACGTGCCGCTGTCGGTGAGCAGATCAATGAGGATGTCCTCGGACGGGACGTTGAACAGATTGTATCCGGCCCGCCGGATGACCTCGTATCGCTCCTCCCGCGTGGTCCGCTTGATCGGCTCGACGACCTTGATCTTGTACGGCTCCGTGAGCACGGGGCCACCTCCTTGCGATCCCCCCCGCGGAAACCGGCACGCCGGCTTCCGCGGGGAGCTTCATCGCCTCGAACCCATAAACCTCAGCGGGCGCGCTTCTTCCCGTTCTCGACCGCGGTCAGCGCGTCGTCAAGGATCTCCAGCGCGATGCGCGCGTCCGCGCGGCGCACGACGAGCGGCGGGGAGATGCGGAGAGCGCTCGGCCCGCATCCGAGGATGAGAAGCCCGCGCCGGAAGCACTCCTCCACGATCCGGTCGCGCATCTTCGGATCGCCGACCGTCGAACCCGGCTCCCGCACGATCTCCATCCCGATCATGAGCCCGAGGGCGTTCACCCAGCCAATGGTGCGGTGGCGCGCCTGCATCTGCTCGAGCGAGCGCTTCATGTACTCGCCCATCGTGCGCGCGTTCTCCATCAGACTCTCGCGAATGAGCCGGATGGTGGCGAGCGACGCCTCACACGAGACGGGGTTGCCGCCGAAGGTGGTCCCGTGGGAACCCGGTTGCCAATCCATGACGTCCGCGCGGGCGATGCACGCCCCGAGCGGCATCCCCGAGGCCATCCCCTTCGCGACGGCGATCATGTCGGGGTCCGCGTTCCAGTGCTCGATGGCGAACATCTTCCCCGTGCGCCCGAAGCCGGACTGTACCTCGTCCACGACGAACTGGATGCCGTATCGAGAGCACAGCTCGCGCAACTTCTCGAAGTACCCCGGCGGCGGAATCACGTACCCGCCCTCGCCCTGCACCGGCTCGACGACGAGTGCCGCGACGTCCTCCGGCGGGGTCGTCTTCTTCATGACGACGTCCTCGATGAAGGAAACGCACGCGAAGTTGCACGTCGGGAACTTCACGTTGAAAGGGCAGCGGCGGCAGTCCGCGAACGGGACGTGCGACACCCCGGCGAGCATGGGGCCGAAATACTTCCTCTGCGTCGCCTTCGAGGCTGTGAGGGCCAGCGATCCCATCGTGCGCCCGTGGAATGCGCCGTAGAAGGCGATCATGAGCGGCCGGTGCGTCTTGTATCGGGCGAGCTTGAGGCACGCCTCGACCGCCTCGGTGCCCGAGTTGCACAGGTACGACTTCTTCGCGGAGCGCCCCGGCGCGATGGCCGCCAGCTCCTCGGCCAGACGGATCTCCGGACCGTAATAGAAGTCCGTGCCCGACATGTGGAGGAACCGCGACGCCTGCGCCTTGATCGCGCTCACGACCTTCGGATGCGAGTGACCCGTGGAGCAAACGGCGATTCCCGCATTGAAGTCCATGAAGCGGTTGCCGTCCACGTCCCACAGATACACGCCGCGCCCCTTCTCGACCACGAGCGGGTATGTCCGTGTGTACGATGGAGAGATGAACTTCTGATCCTTCTCTATCAGCTTCTGCGCCTTCGGACCCGGGAGTGCCGTCCGGATGTCCGGACCCGTCTTTGCCGTCGCCACAACGCCCTCCTTCCCACCGCCCCGAGGGGCCCCATCCGCCGCCCGGCTATTGAATCTCGACGTCGTCTATCTGCGCCTTCTGCAACTTGCCGCTGTAGTCCACGTAGATGGACTTCCACTCGCTGAACACATCGAGCACCTGGCGCCCGGACTCGCGGTGGCCGTTGCCCGTGTCCTTGACGCCGCCGAACGGCAGATGCACTTCGGCACCGATCGTCGGGCCGTTGACATAGGTGATGCCGGCCTCGATGTCGCGGATCGCGATGTGAGCCCGGTTCACGTCCCGCGTGTAGATGGACGAGGAGAGACCGTAGTCGGTGTCGTTCGCCACCTCGATCGCCCCTTCGAGACTCTTCACCGTCAGGATCGCGACCACCGGCCCGAAGATCTCCTCGCGCGCGATGCGCATCCCAGGCGTCACGCTTCCAAAGACGGTCGGCTCGTAAAACCACCCGTTCTCGAGCCCGGGGCCAGCGGCGGCCTTGCCGCCGGTGAGGAGCTTCGCCCCGTCCTTGAGACCGATCTGCACGTACCCGTGAACGGACTCGCGCTGTCCCTTGTTGACCAGCGGCCCGACCTCCGAGCCGGGCTCGAGGCCGTTTCCGAGGCGCAGCTTGCGCGCGCGCTCGACGAGCCGCTCGGTGAATGAGTCCGCGATCTTCTCGTGCAGGATGATCCGGCTCGTCGCCGTGCACCGCTGGCCGGTCGTGCCGAAGGCGCCCCAGAGCGCGCCCTCCAGCGCGAGGTCGAGATCGGCGTCTTCCATGACGATCATTGGATTTTTCCCGCCCAGCTCGAGCGAGCAGAGCTTGAGCTTCTCGCCGCACGTCGCCGCAATCCGGCGTCCCACCTCGGAGGATCCGGTGAAGGAGATGAGCCGCACGCTGGGATGCTCGATAAGCGGCGTTCCCACGCGTCCGCCACCGCCCGTGACGAGATTCACGACGCCCGGCGGGAACCCCGCATCCGCCAGAACGCCCACGAGCTTCGCCGCCGTCGCCGGCGTGTCGCTCGCCGGCTTGAGCACGACGGTGTTGCCGCAGACGAGCGCGGGAAACATCTTCCAGGTCGGGATGGCCATCGGGAAGTTCCACGGCGTGATCATCCCGCAGACACCCACGGGAAGCCGGATGGACATCGCGAACTTGTTCGGCATCTCGGCGTTCGTCGTCTCGCCGTACATCCGGCGCCCTTCGCCCGCGGAGTAGAACGCGGTGTCTATCCCCTCTTGGACGTCGCCCCGCGTCTCCGCGAGGACCTTCCCCATCTCGCGCGTCATGAGGCGCGCCAGCTCCTCCTTGCGCTCCGCCATGATCTGGCCGGCGCGAAAGAGGATCTCCGCCCGCTTGGGCGCGGGCACCAGCCGCCACGTCTTGAACGCCTTCGCGGCGGCGAGGACGGCCCGCTCGATGTCGCCGGCGTCGGAATCGGGGTGCGTCCCGACGACCTCGTTCCAGTCGGCGGGGTTTCGGTTCTCGAAGCGCTTGCCGGAGGCGGCATCCACCCACTCGCCGCCGATGAAGTTCTTGAAGGTCTCGGCCATGAAGCGGCCCTCCCTGCTGGCGCCTCGCCCCACAAGGCAAGGCCGTGGCAGATCAGGGGCTCTCGCCCCGGGAACATCACAGAAAACGAGCCGCTCTAGCGGAAACGCGCCTCTCCGCCGGACGAAGCCGCGAAGAAGCCCTTTTCGACCGGAGCGGCCCGCGAAGAGCGCGCGATCAGGGCAGCCGTCTCAACGGATGACCACGAATTGCCCCTTGGTCTCCTCCCCGCTGCGAGTGGTGACATGAAAGAGGTAGATGCCCGGCATGACGTCACGGCCATCCCCGTTCTTGAGGTCCCAGTCCTTCGAGCCGAAGCCGTCCACGCCGCCGTCGTGCCGGAGGATGCGGACCAGATCGCCGGCCGTCGTGTAGATCCTGACGGTCGCCTGCTGCGGCAGGTTCTGGAACTGGATCTTCGGCGCCTGGCTCCACGCGGCGCTCACGACGAACGGGTTGGGCACCACGCGCACCCTGTCGAGGAAGGGGATTGACGGGTCGGCAGTCGAGTTCGGCTGGATCCTAGCCCCCCACGCCGCCTCTTCGGGCGTACTCCGGTCCACCTCGTGCACCGCGCTTCCTTCCGGCACGGCGATCAGCATGACCTCGTATCCGGTCACCGAGTACTCGTAGTCGAAACCGTCGAAAGGCCCCGGGACCGGAAGGCTCGGATCGCGATCATCGTCGCCCATCCTCCCGACGCGCGCGAAGATCGAATCCGGGTCCACGAAGCGCCGGACGAGATCCCGAAAGCCGAACGTGTAGAGGGTATCGCAGATCCCGATCTTCCTCAGCAGGATGAACCCCGGATCGTACGCCGCCTTCCGCCAGATCTTGTAGCCCCTGAACAGGCGTTCTCCATCCTGCAACGGGACGCACAACGAGGTGTCGCGGAAGTCGGGCACGTTGGGCGCCACGCCGTAGCCGTTTTGATGGGCCACGGCCGTGTCCAACGCCGCCGTGTGGAACGAATCCTCCGCAGCCCGCATCCACGTCAAGTCCACCCTGCGGCTTCCGGGAAGGACGGACGTGATGATCGTCTCGGCCCGGGCCGCCCCGATGTCCGCGATCAACAGGACCGCCGCCAGACAGCCCGCCCACCCTGCTCGCACTCGATTTCGTTCCACGTGCCTCTCCTTGAGGACCCCCACCGCCGCCCCGGCGGCGCATTCCAGCGCGCGGCCCACCCGCGGCGCGGATGGGCCACCCTCTGCGCGCCGGACAGCGCCCGGCGCTAGCGCTATCCTCCTAGCGATCCGAGAAGAACCGATCCAGCACCTTGGTGCACATCCCCTGCACCTGATCTTCCTTCAAGAAGTAGTAGTAGAACCCGAAGTAGGCGACGTCGCCCTGGATGCCCGCCGGCGAGCGATAGTAGAGCGCAGCCGGTCTGTTGTCGAACTGGGAGCTCACCGACTTCGCCCTGTACTTGTAGAGCGTGTCCAGACCCGCCACGATCAGCGGTGCGCCCTGGATCGTCTCCGCCCCCGAGAGCCCCCGGACCGGGTCCGGCAACTTGACACGGTCAATCTCGAGGTTCGGGAATCCCTCAGCAAGGGCCTCCGCGGAAGCGTCGGCCCGCATCAGCACGTTGTTGGAACGAGAATCCCGGTTGATCTGGATGACGCCGCGCCGGATCTGCAGCACGCTATAGAGGAACGAGTTGCTGTCGAAGAGCTGCGGGTCGCCCGTCTCCTGGCCGGCATCGTTCTGGGGTTCCTTCGGATAGTCGTAGTCGTCGCCCTGCAGGCCGCCGCACGTGGCCGTACCCCAGACCCAGACGTTGCCGCCGGCCCCGGCATAGGTCGCCAGCGCGCGGCGCTTCGGATTATGCCTGGGGTTCTCAGGGTTGTCGGCTGAGGTCAAGTTGCCGGTCACGGAGGCGTCGCCCGAGTTCGTTCCCGACTCCTGCAGGTACAGGATGATCATCCTGTAGCGCGACAGGACCGAGAGCGTCGGTGGCGACGGCGGCTCCAACGGAGGCGGCAGCAGTCCGGGGCCGTAGATCCAAGTCATCTCACCCGAGTCCGCATAGGCGAACCGGTGTTGCAGCACGCGGTCGTTGAACAGGTCCTGACTGCCATCGGGCGGGTTGCCCGTGTAGTTCGCGAAGTCGTCAATGATGAGGATCTTCTTGTCGAACGGGAAAGCGACAACCTTCAGCTTCACGATCCCGAGCTGCTGGCTGCCGCGGGTGTCACGGGCGCGGATGTAGAGGTAGTGGATGACGCCGTCGTCGGACGGCGGAAAGACGATCGGGGTGATATTTCCGGGCCACATGGCCCATCCGATCCAGCCGCCGCGACCGCCTTCGGCCTGCATCTCGCTCGAAGGATCGGGGATATCAACCCCATAGTTGAACCCCTGGATCTCGCCCCCGTAGTCGTTGGCGTCGGCCTTCCAGCCGAATCTCAATTGCTTGTCCGCCGGCACCTCCCATTCCACGGAGTTGCCGTTCTTCGGGAAGACGAACTGTCCAAGCGACGACTCGAACACGGTAAGCCTGGGCCTGGCGGGAATCGACGTGAGCGACTCGAAG
Organism: Candidatus Eiseniibacteriota bacterium; assembly: GCA_020052115.1. GTDB lineage: Bacteria > Eisenbacteria > RBG-16-71-46 > JAGVPR01 > JAGVPR01 > JAGVPR01. The sequence goes on along the minus strand of JAGVPR010000208.1, from coordinate 8,464 downwards.
ATGAAAACATTGCCCGCGGGCTTGCCCAGGTGGCGGATGTAGTCCGGCTCGACGGCGCCGGCCTCGTCCACCGCCCGGACCGCGAAGGCGTGCCCTCCATCCGGGAGGTTCTCGAGGCGAAGCTGCTTGATGTCTCCGGGGACGTCTATCCAGGCCGAGGTCACCGGCTCCCAATACTGCATGTAGCCGGCGCGGGTGCTTTCACGGACTTGGATCCACTCCTTCTTGATCGAATCGGAGACCGCGGGGTTCCTCAGCACCGAGTCGGGCCATGCCCTATTCAGATTCGCGCGGCTCGGATTCACCGAACCGTCGTCGTTCAGACACCCCAAGCTCTCCTGGATCGCTCCGGCGCGACCGCATTCCCAGTCCTCACCCCATCCCGTGAGTATGTTGACCACATTCACGAGCTTGTACCGGTACCCGACCGGCTCGCGGTCCGGCGCGCTCGAATCGTCGTCCTGCCCCTTCCACTTGAAGCGGACCGTGGAGGAGAACTGCGACGTCCGGCCGCCCTCGGGCATGAGGAACTCCGTGAACGGGGCGATCGTGTACGCGTTGAAGGTGCGGCGGTCCGGCCGGGAGACGGCTCCCCTGTTATCCACGGCGCGCACGTAGAAGCGGTGCCAGCGGTGGAAGTCGCCGCTCACCGTGCCGCCGCTACCGTCAACGGCGAGGCTGTCGGCAGCGAAACGGACCGAGCGGGAAAACTGGGTCGTGGTGTCCGCCGGGGCGAAGACCGTATCGTCCACCGACATTTCGAAGTGATCAATCTCACCGTCCGTGTCGTAGCCGAACCAGAAGAACTCCACCTTGTAGTCGTCGGGCTGGTTCTCCGCAGCCCCGCCGGTAATCTCGATGACAGGCGGCGAGTTCGGAATGAGCTGGGTCTTCGTGTCCTTCTCGCAGCCGGCCAGCGACAAAACCAGCGCCGCAGCGGCCAGGAGAGAACGGGTGAGGATAGCGCGCCTCATCGGTACATCGACCTCCCTGCTGCGGCCCCGGCCCGCCTCACGACGGTGAATTGAATTGCAGCGGCATCTTTCATCTCCGCCCAGTCGCACCGCTCCTGGAACTCGTTGTAATGCTCCTCGCACCGCGGGTTGTTCGAGAAGCCCCAGGTGTTGCCGAGATCGCGGGCACGAATCGCGATCGTATGCGGCCCCTCCCACTGGTAGTCGTCGGTCTCTTCGGGGAGCTGGATCGTCATGTAGTAACCACCGGAGGGAACGCCGTGGGCCGCATCGGGCTGGCTGAGCGGCAGATCGTCGCCCCCGAAGGGGCCCCCGTCCAGGCTCCATGCGTACCCGGCGACCGGACCCGGGCCGCCCTCCTTGTCCAGCGCGAAGAACTTGATCGTGAAGGAGCCGGACGCATCGACCTCGACGACACCACCCTCGCGCGGGTACTGCACGAAGGGGATGTTTTGCATCGTGTACTCGGTATGGAACACCGGCTTGAACCCGATGACGAACCTGAGTTCCGCCGGGGTTCCATCCGTCCGGGCCAGGTTGTCCACTCCTCGCGCCTGGAGAACGTGATCCCCGTCGCGGAGCGACCCGCTCCCGACTTCGATCAGGCTGTCGCCCGGCTGCGACGAGTCGGACCAGTTGTCCCCGTCCACGCGGAACTGCATCCTGCCGATCGAACCGTCGCGATCGCGGGCGGAAACCCGCGACGTGATGCGCCGGACGGTGCCGCCGAGCAGCGTGTCCCCCTGGACATGAGGCTGCGTGCCGTCCGCGACGAAGACGACGCGGCCGCTCTCATTGGTCTCGAACCAAGAGTCGGGGTCGAAGTTGGCCACGACGCTCCGGCGCGAGGCTGATTGAACATAGGAGTCCGTCGCGAGCCCCGCCTCATCCAGCGCCTGCACGTAGAGCACGTGGACGCCGCTCGAGAGGCCCGAGTAGCTCGCCGTCGTGTCCTCGAGACCGCCGCCGACCCAATCCAGCTCGCGCGTGTTCAGCTTGTGGCGGAACCCCATGACCCGCCCCACGCGCTGCCCCGGAATCGTGTCCCGATCCACCCCGGTCCAGGCGAAATCCACGGAACCGTTCGCCGGAATCGTGTCCGTCGGGATGGCTTCGGCCGTGGACCGGATCACCACCGTGGTGTCGCGCTCCGGTGAGAGAAGCCTCCCCCGGCCCAGCGCTCGCGAGAAGAGTACCTCGGGGAAGATCGCATCGCGTGCCACGAAAAACGTGTACGCCGGCGTGTCGTCACGGCGGCCTTCATTGTCCACGGCGCGCACGTAGAACCGGCGGCCGGTGATCTGGGCGTCCTCCTGCACCTGGAAGATGAAGACGCTGTCGGTCCGGGTCGTCGTGGACCACGGCAGCAGATCCGTGTCGGGCACCGAGTCCGTGATCGCCCACTGGTAGCGCGCCACGTAGCCGTCCCGATCGAAGCCCGCCCAGTGAAGGTGTACGCGGTAGAAGGTCAGACTGCTCTCTGCGGGCGCGCTCGTCAGGAACGTCTCGGGAGCCTTGTTCCTGTCGAACTGGGAAGGAGGTTCTTCACGGCAGCCAAGCACTGGAAACAGCACGACCAGCATCGCGAGAACGAGCACGGCTGTGCCCGCTCCTAGGAGTGGAAACCTCATGGAAAAGGCACCTCGCCCCTGGTAGGTCATCCCCCTGCGGCCAACCCCACGCCCACGACGCTAACAAAACGCCATCGGAGGTGTCAATCTCAAAGAACCTTGCCAGCCCGGAGCTTCCAGCGGCACCCCGCCCCGCGCGGCTCCGAAAACGACAGTGAGGGGCCGGGCCTGAGGCCCAACCCCTCGCTGTCTTCGACGCCCGGACGGGCCGGCCGGGACGGCCGGCCCGCTCCCGGGATCGGTTCCGTTACTTCAGAAGAACCAGCTGACGCGTGATGTCGGAGCCGGCAACGCTGTACTTGGCCCAGAAGACACCCGACGCCATCCGGCGTCCGGCGTTGTCCGTACCGCTCCAGATCGCCTGGTAGCGGCCCGACACCTTGTTCTCGTCAACCAGCGTCGTGACGAGGGCACCCCTGACGTCGTAGATCCGCAGAGAAACCCGGCCCGGGGTGGCCACAGCGAAGTTCAGCTTGACCATCGGGTTGAACGGGTTCGGACCGACCGACAGGGCGTTCACCTTCGGCATGCCCATCGGATCCACGCCCGGATCCACGCCGACGAGAACGGTGGGACGGCAGCTGATCGGCTGCGCGCCGGCACCAGCGAAGCCCCACGTGATCACGTCACGCAGACGGTCAATGATCGCCAAGCTGTCCCGCGTGCAGTCATAGTTAGCCGCGACCGGCCTCTTGAACCGCGACAGGCCCACACCGTCGAACACCGTCCGGTAGTTGCCGTTGGCCACACCGGCGCGATCGTTCGTGATGGAGGCGTACTGCGTGGTCCCCTTCGGCCCGCTGAGGTCCTGATCGAAGAAGTGCAGGTTCTGCTTCGCCGAAGGAACGCCGGCGTTCGGCTCGAGCACGGAGAAACGCCGCTCGGTCGGGCAGCCGTTGCCACGAGCGCGATACGGAGCGCCCGTGAACGCGAAGCCAGGATCGTAACCCGCCGCCGCGTTCAGCTCAACGCAGAACGTCGTGTCAGGATTCGATGCGAGCGGGCAGCCCGCGTCGTTGTAAGGGTTGCAGACGAGCAACGCGCCGAAGTAGTTGTTCAGCAGCGTCGTCGCGTTCGGCTTCAGAGCGCTCGACATGTCAACCGCCAGACCGTCACCCGCGAAATAGAGCAGCTGGCGGTTGTCGTTGGCCCCACCGGCCGTGGTCGAAAGCCAGAAGCTGAGGAGGTTGCCGTCCTCGTTGGTGATCGTGTACGTCTCGCTGAACCCGTAGCCGCCGATGATGGTCCGGTAGCCGAGAGCCTGAATCTCGGTCAGACCGTTCTCGCCGGTCGTCTGACGAGCGAACGAGGCGTTCGTGTTCGAGCCGATCAGCACGTCGTCATACCGGTCGAAGAGATACGGACCGGCAGGCGAGCCGCCCATCGCCACGTTGAGAGCGCTCTCGACCTGGTGATAGATCGAGGTGGCCGTGAGCGGCTGACGGTTGTCTCCCTGGAGGTACAGCGTGCACGGCCAGAGAGTGTCGCCCGGCGCGTTGATCGTCATGCCTGGCAGGAGGTGCACTTCGAGAGGCTGCTCAAGGCCCGGCACATTCGGCCAAGCGAACTTGATGGCCGGGGTGATCATGTAGTTCGCGGTCCAGTAGTACTCGATGACGCTCCCGGGGGTGAACACCTTGTCCGGGAGGATCTCGTTCGCTTCCGTGTTCTCGCCCGCAAAGTACAGAGCATCCTCGTGGTACTCGGAGCACCACGTACCCTGGACCTCGCCGGCACTACCGCGGCCGGAGTCGCACCGCGCGGAGTACCAGGTGTTCGGCAACGGATACCGCGTGAAGAACGCATTCGTCGTCAGCGTTCCGGGACCCTTCGTGTACTTGAACCACAGGTCCACCTGGATGGAGTCGGCACCCGAGGTCACGTACATCGTGTCTTCGAGATTCGCATCCGAGTCGTCGGTGCCGAAGTTCGCATCACCCGAGTTGTCGAGCAAGCACGTGGACCTCGGACGAAGCGAGCCGTCGTTGGCGAAGAGGTCCTGGAGGAACGGACGGATCTCGGTGCTCGCCACGGCGGGCGCGCCCGGGGTTCCCGTCACCATCAGGCACATGTTGTCCCAGTACGGAGTGGTGTTGTTGATCGGGTTCGTGCACTCCGTGGACGTCGAACAGAGCATCAGCGACTCGAGAGCGATGTAGCAGTAGTCGATGTCGGGGGAGACCGTGGAGAAGTCTTCGAAGACGACATCGTTGTAGCACGTCGGATTCGGGGCGTACGTGATGAACGGATCCGGCGCCTTGAACTGCTCGGTGTACGTCTGAGTCGCCTCGCAGAGCACCGGGAACTGCCGCAGCCACACCTTGTAATACACGGCGTTGTTCAGCGGCAGCGACAGGTAGCCGTCGCCGACGACATACTTGATCGGCGCGTTCGCCACCCCGGCGGCGAGGAGGTCAATGTACGGCGACATCGCCATCCCGTCCTGTCCGTCGGGGTGCGGAGCCTCACCCGGACCGACGGTCTGGTCATACTGGACGAGAACGTTTCCCTGGATGATCGGTCCCACGCAGGGGCAGGCGGTCTCGATCGCGGGAAGGTCAACAAGGGCCCTGATTCCCGTGAAGTGCCCGATACCCTGCGGCTGGAAGAACGTCCAGCCCTCGGGGCCGGCCTCGAACGAGTCGTCGTCGGTGACGCCGCCGACGCTCAGGTCGGCATAGTTGAAGTTGTAGCAGCAGAACGGACCGTAGATGGTCGTGAAGCCGACGCCATCCTCATCCGACCAGCCGCTATCAGACGTGAAGCGGAAGACGCAAGTGATCGTCGTCGGCGTACCCGGAATCGTGCCGGCGGTGATCGTGAGGGTCTTCGTGCGCTTCGAGAGGGGGCTGCCGAGCGTGAAGGTCTGCGTCACGCGCGGCAGGGCCTCGCGCACGCCATCGAACTCGAGATAGAGATACGTGTAGTCGTAGTTCCGCTCGGAGTTCTGGAAGTACTTATAGATCAGGCGGACATCGCCGCCGCCCGCGTACGGGAACGTCTTGCGAGCCTCGTGGCCCCACGTCGTCCCGTAGCCCTGGCCGGCCACGTAGCACAGCTCGTCGGCCTCGGGCTCGTACTTCGAGCACCAGATACCACCGTTGTCCGCCGGCGTCACCGTCGGGAACAGGTCGGTGGCCACCGTGCCGTACACGGCATAGATGGCATCCGTCGTCCAACGGAAGTCGGAGTTATCGGGCGTCGGGAGCGGGCGGGTCGGTGACGGGATCTTCGTCACATCGAAGCCCCACCAGCCCTCGAGGTTCCCGTTGACGCCGGAATCGAACGTCCAGCGGTTCGTGCGGACGTTCACGCCGGCGTTCGCCTGCCACCGCGACATGACGCCGTTCCAGCTCGTGTTTCCAAACCACGTCGTGTCAACCATCGCCTTCTGACTCGGCGACGACTGAAGCTGCCTGCCATCACTCGGCATCCACTCCTTAGCCGGACGGGCGCCGATGTTCGCCGGACGGGCGAACGCGGCAGAGGCGACCATCGCGGTCATCAGGAGGACTGCCGTCAAGATCAAAAACCTCTTCATCGTCTCGCCTCCAATGTTGCGTTCCGAACACCTTGGGTCGGACTTCTGGCCATGCTGTGAAGCTCAGCACGCCGACGGAGCGGCGTGCGCGCCTCCGAGCCGTTCCGCGCTGCCCCACGGGAAGGGCTCGTCCCTCAATGAGTCAGTTAGGCACGGATGCGACGAGGCGCATCTTCCGAGCGACGATCACCCCCTTTGCAGCCTGTCCAGTGTGGTGGCAGAAGCGAGTTTCGAAACTGAGCAAAGATTCTCCTGGAGTGGGGACCGTTCCAGGATGGGGCGGGAACTCTCCCCGATAGCGAGAAGGAGAGAGGATGATCCCGAGCACGCGAAGTTCCGCCCCCTCCGAATGAAGGCACTTCAACCGTCGGGCAGTATAGCACATCGTCCCGACAAGTGTCAAGTTATGCAACGACAACGGCTCCGGACAGTGCGGTCTTCTCCAGTCGGATCACCCGGACGGGCATGCCCGCGAGCCATCCGGGTTCGTGAGTCGCGACGACCGCTCCCACGCCGTCATTCAGGAGCCCATGGAGGATCTCCCCGAGCCGACGGCGGCCCGATGCGTCGAGCCCGACCTCGGGCTCATCGAGCAGGAGGATCCGCGGGCCCGCGGATAGCAGTCCGGCAAGAGCCACCCGCCGTCTTTCACCATAGCTCAGATCCCCGGGGAAGACAGGACCGAATCGCATTGGGTCGGCTTGGACCCGTTCGAGACAGCTTCGCGCGACCTCGAACGCCTTGGACCGAGAGGCCCCCAGTCGCTCTGCGGCGAAGGCGACATCCTCCAGCACGGTCGGGGCGAAGAGCAACCTCTCCGGAAACTGAGGGAGATACGCGATCCTGGATGCCGGGCCGGTGGAGCCGCCGACGGAACCGGAGCTCGGTTTCTCGAATCCAGCCAGCATCCGGAGCAGGGTGGACTTCCCGCTGGCCGTCGGCCCCGTCACGACGATCGCCTCTCCCGCCCGGACCGCCACATCCAGTTTTTCGAAGAGCGTCCGCCCGGCGCTGCCGGGCACCTTGAACGTGAGCGCCCGGCCTTCGAGGAGCACTCCGGCGCCACCCCTGTCGGGTGCGGGCTCGGGGTCCGCTTCGGCATCGGCGTTGAGCAGGCCGGCCGGCGCCCCTGATCCCCGGCCGGAGGGGAGTTCCCGGAGGCGGCCATCGGAGACCAACAGCACCCTGTCGGCCTTCCCGGCCTCCTCGAAACGCAGGGTCGCCTCGACGATCGCCGGCCGTGGCGCCTGCGCATCCATCAGTCTGGACAGCTCCTCGCGGCCGGCGGCGTCGAGCCGGGAGGTCGGTTCATCCAGGAAGAGATATCGGGGCGCCTCGACGAAGACGGAGGCCAGCGCGAGTCGCTGTCTCTCGCCCCCGCTGAGCATGGACGGATGCCTCGGGGCCAGGGCGGTCAATCCGAATCGCTCCAACGCCTCGTCCACGCGGGTGCGGATCAGGGCCGGGTCCACACCTCGATTCTCCAGCCCGAAAGAGATCTCGCGCTCCACCGTCGGCGCGAGCGCCTGCTCGCCGGGCGACTCGAAGAGGAACCCCACGAGCGACAGGGCTTCGGCTCGCTGCGCGGGCACGGCCGGGTCGAGGTCGTCAATGAGAATGCGGCCGCCCGTGCAAGGCACGAGGCCGGCCAGGCAGCGAAGGAGGGTGGATTTCCCGCAACCGTTCAGGCCGATGACGGCGATCCGCTGGCCGGGCTCGACGGCGAGATGAAGTCCCTCGAACAGCGTCTCGCGTCCGGGGTATCTGAAGCTGACGTCCTCGGCCGTGAGCATGAGACCCGCCCCCTCACGTTTCTCTTCCGAGCGGCCGGCCGGCATTGACCCAGCACTCGCGAGCCGACTCGGCGACTTCGATGAGGGACACGCCGTTCTTCTCCGCGAGTCCTCGGCAGTCTTCGAACTCCGGGTGGGCGCGCCGGGCGCCGCCGGGCAGCTGCGCCACCTTCATCCGGACCAATCCGTGAGGCGTCTCCACTTCCACGATGCCGCGCACCAGCTCGAACCGCTCCTCCCTGCGCACCCGTATCCCGAGCGTCGTCGTCTCCCGGAAGAGGATCGCGACCATGTCGTCGAGCCGCTCCGGCCGCGCGATCACCACGATCCGGTGCCCGGGCCTCCCCTTCTTGAGCACGACCGGCTCCAGCGTGCAGTCGAGCGCGCCGGCGCCGACCAGACGCTCCGGAAGCGGTGCGATCCACTCGGGGGTCATATCATCCACCGTCGTCTCCAGGACGATCACGGGCCGCCGGGGCGCGGCATCCGGCGCGCGCACCGCGTCGGCCTCACCGAGAAGCAGGC
>JAGVPR010000343.1 GCA_020052115.1 Candidatus Eiseniibacteriota bacterium | reverse complement strand
TGAAACGCCGAGCGCCGCAGTGAGCAGCACGACCTGTACCTCAACTTGCATCAGTTCGCCTCGCTGTCTCCCGCTAACGTGCCATGCCGTCGTCTAACGCCGGGCGTCACCTGCAGACGCGAAGCGGCTGGCAGGTGCACGCCCTGGTTGGGCAATGCCGGATCAATACCGTCTGTCAGCCTTCTCAACGCACTTTGTCGGCACCGGTCGATCGGGATGGAAACCCTGCTCGCCGTGCAGATCGCAGGTGGCCTTGCGGTGATCACTGTTCCACACGGTGCAGTGCCGGCAGTCTGCGCAGCGATCGCCGCTGCGGATCTTGGACATTGCTCCAACCTCCTTTCAACCTCAATAACGCCGGCTCAGGCTTCAAGGAACATGATGCCCATCACCCGGATTTCGAAGGAGCAATGAGGACAGGGAAGCATGGTGGTCGAATCGGGGCTGTAGTGACATGCTTCGCAATTCAGCCACGCGGACCAATGCTCGTTCGTGTGCTGACAAGCTGAGCATGTCCACCTGACGTCGGCGGGATCGAAGAGATTCTCGCAGTTCGGGCACGGGAACAGCAACGACTCGGAGTTTGGCATTCGCGTCTCCTCCTTTCAATTCACCTTCTCGAAGCTATGACCGCCCAAGTACTTGTAGGTCCCAACTAGGTGCTTATGCCCCTTGGCGCATTCCAAGTAAATGCGGCGGATGCTGCCCATCACGACTCCCGATTGCTTGTCAATGACTTCCTGCACCTCATCGGTCCGTGCGCCACATTCTGAGCACGGGGGACACTCCATCCGTCCATCTTTCCAGAATAGGTAGCCCATCGTGTCCTCCCTTCCGAATAGCCGGTCGCGGTGGTCAAAGCAGACTTGCCGGAAATGCTCCTCCTTGATCGCGATCCGTACGACAAGGGGAAGACGTTTGTAGACGACGTGAAGAACACCGATCAAAGCGGGGTCATTGTTCAAGAACGCTGTCGTTGGTGCCTGAATGGCCTCCTGAAACAGCTGGCGAACGCGGGGCCAGTGCTGTTGGAGTGCGGCGCTCGCCGCCTCAAGAGCCAGGCTTTTCGAGCTGTCTGCGACTCGCCTAACGGACTCGGTTTTCGATTTCCAGTCCATCTTCCCTCGTGGTGATGCGGCATCGAGGTCGCCCAACGCCATCTCTCAAGCCCCGCATAGCCCCGTTACCACCGCACCCGATTCCCGATACCCGCGCGAGTCCCTGTGCCAGCCATTTCGGTCTCGCCCATCATCACGCTCGTGCTCCAAGAAAACTCGGTGCAGCCCACGAAGAACCACTGCCCCGCGGAACCGTGCCAGGGAATCCACCGCCGGATTCCGAGGCCGCCAACACCCGGGCCAAAGCCGCGTGCCCCCCGGTCGGGGGAGAAGCACCGAAACACATGCCTCGCCGGAAAGGCGCCCGCAGAACAATCACAACCCCACGAACGCCGCAACAAGCCTAGGCCGATAGACCCAAGCGATCAAGCACTACGAGGCCCGCCCCTCCGCCCACACTTCTGCTACGCTCCCCGAGTCAAATGCCCCGTTCCATAGGCGACGACATCCTGACCGGGGCCCTCGCGGCCCCCTCCGTAGGCAGTGCCCTCCGCGCGCTGGCCGAAGGGGGAATCTCCGTCCGCGGCCTGACAGGATCCTCGGCCGCCCTCTTCCTCGCCACCGCCGCGCTTCGCGAGGGAACGCTTCTCATCGTCGCGCCCGATGAGGAAGAGGCCGACTCCCTGCGCGACGATCTCGAGTTTTTCCTCGGCGAGGATCGCGTCCTCCACTTCCCGGACCGGGATATCCACGCCTATGCAGCACAGCGCGTTCGCTCCGCCGTGCTGGCCGCGCGGCTGGAGACGCTGGTGCGGCTGGCCCGCTCGACATCGCCCTTCCACGGCGCCATCGTCGCATCCGCCGCAGCGGCCGCCATGCGCGTGCCTTCGCCGGCGCGGCTCATGGACTCCATCGTCACGCTTCGCGTCGGCGACACGCTCGATCTCGATCCGCTGCTTTCTCGTCTCGCCTATCTCGGCTACGAACCCGCCGTCATGGTCGGCGAGCCCGGCGAGATGAGCCATCGCGGCGGGATCGTGGACGTCTTCACGTTCGGTTACGAGGAGCCGCTGCGGGTGGAGCTGGAGGGCGACACGATCGCCTCACTCCGCACCTTCGATCCGCTCACGCAGCGATCGAGCCGCAAGCTCGAGGAAGCGCGCATCCTCCCCGCGCGCGAACTGCTCCTTGAGCCCGGATCGCTCGAGGGCGACCTCTTCTTCGACGGCATCGAGTGGGCCGCGGCGCACTTCGAGCCGGACCGCGGGACGCTCGCGGATTACCTTCCGGAAGGGACGGCCGTAGCACTCCTTTCCCCACCATCGCTCGCGCGCGCGGCAGACGAAGCGCTCGCGGAGGCCCAGGAGCGATTCCCCGCGGCCGCTCATGCTCTTCGCATCGCATCGCCCCCTGCCTCCCTGTTCCTCTCCGGCGAAGCGCTCCTCGACAGTCTCGCGAGCCGCCGAATCCTCTCGCTCTCATCGGCCGGCGAGGCATCGCTCTCCGATCGCGAGCGTCTCGGGCTTCGCGCCGAGCACTCGTTCGTGACGCAGCCCCAGCAGCACTTCGGTCGCAACATGGATCTCCTGCGCGAGCATCTCGTGCACGTGCAGAACAGCGGGCTTCGGATACTCGTCCTCTGCGACACCGACGCGCATCGCGATCACCTCCAGCAGTTGATCCCTGGGTTCGATCAGGCTCTCGAGGTGGGAACGCTCTCCGGAGGCTTCACGTTCCCCGACTTGAACCTCACCGTCCTCACGGATCACGAGATCTTCCTCCGGCCGCGGCGTCGCCGCCGCCTGCGCCGCTTCAAGCGCGGGCTCCTGCCCGCAGAGTTGCGGGCGTTGAAGCCCGGCGATTACGTCGTCCACATTGACCACGGCATCGGCGTCTATCGCGGCATGCGCCGCATCACGGTGAACGAGCAGGTGACCGACTGCCTGCACCTCGAGTACGCCTCGAAGGACTCGCTCTTCATCCCCGCCGACCAGCTCGATCGCGTGCAGCGCTACGCCGCCGAAGAGGGGCACGTCCCTCACGTGAACCGCCTCGGCGGGACGACGTGGGCCAAGAAGAAGGCGCGCGCCAAGAAGGCGATCCGCGACATGGCGGAGGAGCTGATCAAGGCCTACGCGCTCCGCAAGGCATCACCCGGGCACGCATTCACGCCCGACACGGTCTGGCAGCACGAGCTCGAAAGCTCTTTCCCCTACGACGAGACTCCGGATCAACTCCGCGCGATCGAGGAGACGAAGCAGGACATGGAGAACGAGAAGCCGATGGACCGCCTGATCTGCGGCGACGTCGGCTACGGAAAGACCGAGGTCGCGATCCGCACCGCGTTCAAGGCGGTCATGGACGGCCGGCAGGTGGCCGTCCTCGTCCCGACGACACTCCTCGCGCAGCAGCATCTGAACACCTTCCGCGAGCGGCTCGAGGGACTCCCCGTCCGGGTCGAGATGCTCTCGCGCTTCCGAAGCCCCTCCGAGCTGAAGCGCATCGTCGAGGAGACGAAGAAGGGGCTCGTGGATATCGTGATTGGCACCCACCGGCTCCTCTCGAAAGATGTCGGCTTCCGCGACCTGGGGCTCGTCGTCATTGACGAGGAGCAGCGCTTCGGCGTGGCGCACAAGGAGAGGATCCGCGGGATGAGGAAGGCGGTGGACGTGCTCGCGATGACGGCCACGCCGATCCCGCGCACGCTGCACCTCTCGCTCCTCGGCGCACGCGACATCTCGATCATCAACACCCCGCCTCGCGATCGCCGGCCGATTCGCACCGAGATCTGCGAGATGAACGACGAGGTGATCACCGAGGCGCTCTTGAAGGAAGCGGACCGCGGAGGCCAGTCGTTCGTGGTCCACAACCGCGTGCAGTCCATCTACGCGATGGCCACGCACGTCCAGAAGCTCGTCCCGCACCTCAGGATCGGCGTGGCGCACGGGCAGATGGCCGAGCGCGATCTCGAGCGCGTGATGATCGAGTTCCTCGACCGCCAGCACGACGTGCTCGTGACGACCCTCATCATCGAGAGCGGCATAGACATCCCGAGCGCGAACACGATGATCCTCCACCGCGCGGATACCTTCGGCCTGGCGCAGCTCTACCAGCTCCGCGGGCGCGTCGGGCGCTCGAACGTGCAGGCGCACGCCTACCTGCTCGTGCCGGAGCGGCGCGTTCTCACGGAGGAGGCGGAGAAGCGGCTCCGGGCGATCGAGGAGTTCGAGGAACTGGGCTCGGCGTTCCAGATCGCGATGCGCGATCTGGAGATCCGCGGCGCGGGCAACCTCCTCGGAGCCGAGCAGAGCGGACACATCGTCGAGGTCGGGTTCGATCTCTACATGCGGCTACTCGAGGAGGCGGTGCGCGAGCTGAAGGGCGAGATCGTCGAGGAGAAGCCGGAGCCGCGCATCATCACCGACGTCGAGGCGTTCCTGCCGGAGACGTACGTGCGCGACGAGGTCGAGAAGGTCTCGTTCTACAAGCGGCTCGCGGCGACGAAGACGATCGCGGAGGCGAACGAGCTGGAAGCCGAGATCACCGATCGCTTCGGCCGGCCGCCCCTTCCGGCGAAGAACCTCTTCGACCTGCGGCGCGTGCGGCTCCTTGCTGCCGACTACGGCGCGGAGACGGTCACGGTGCGGCGCGGGCTCGTTCAGGTGGAGCTGGGGCGTGACCTCACTCGTCCCGAAATCAAGGGGATCCTCGAGCGAGTGAAGTTCTCGGTGGAGTTCTTGACGGCCGGCCGCCACGGGCTTCGTGTTGTACGGCTGCCGGATGATCCGGTGACCACGGCGAAGCGACTGCTGGAGGCCGCGGGGGCGGCGCACGCGCCGGCGTGAGCGCCGCGGGCGCAAGACGGAGGACGATCTTGGACACCATTAGCCTGGGACGCGCGGGGGTGAAGGTCAGCCGCCTCTGCCTCGGCACGATGAACTTCGGCCCCGAGACAGACGAAACGACGAGCTTCGCGATCATGGATCGCGCGCTCGAGCTCGGAATCAACTTCTTCGACACGGCGAATGTGTACGGCTGGAAGCGGGGCGAGGGGATCACCGAGCAGATCGTCGGGCGCTGGCTCGCCCAGGGCGGCGGCCGGCGCGAGAAGATCGTGCTCGCGACGAAAGTCTATGGCCTCATGGGCGACGGCCCGAACGACCGCCGCCTTTCCGCGTACCACGTCGTCCGCGCCTGCGATGACAGCCTTCGTCGCCTGAAGACCGACCGCATTGACCTCTACCAGATGCACCACGTGGACCGAGAGACGCCGTGGGAGGAGATCTGGCAGGCGATGGAAATTCTCGTCGCGCAGGGCAAGGTCACGTACATCGGGACCAGCAACTTCGCCGGCTGGCAGATCGCGCAAGCGCAGGAGACCGCCGCCGCGCGGCACTTCCTCGGGCTCGTCTCCGAGCAGAGCCTGTACAACCTGACCGAGCGCGCGATCGAGCTGGAGGTGATTCCCGCCTGCCGTTCGTATGGCCTCGGGCTCATTCCGTGGAGCCCGCTCGCCGGCGGGATGCTCGCGGGCGGCCTGGAGACGGCCAAGGGCGGCCGCCGTATTTCCGAGATGACTCGAAAGCGGACCGAGAAGCATCGAGCCCGACTCGATCCGTACGAGGCTCTCTGCCGCGAGATCGGCCACGACCCCGCGGACGTGGCGCTCGCATGGCTCCTCCGAAACCCCGACGTGACCGCTCCCATCATCGGGCCTCGGACGATGGAGCAGCTCGAGGGGAGCCTGCGCGCGCTGGAGATCAAGCTCCCGGACGAGATCGTGAAGCGGCTCGACGAGATCTGGCCCGGACCGGGAGGCGAAGCACCGGAAGCGTACGCTTGGTGAGTGACGCGGCGCTTCCAATTCGCGCCGCATCGGCGTATAATCATCTCTTCTGAGCGCCGCCCGTCCTCCCGTTGAGGTCCGAATCAAAGGACCGGCTCGATAAAACCCACAGGAGATCGCATCATGGTCAAGCCGATCCGCCGACTCGCCATTGCCGTGCTGATCTGCGGCCTCAGCCTTCCGGTCGCGATCCCTGCAGCGTTGGGCCTCGATGACTCGCGAAGCGGCTTCACGAGTAATGGGGATCCCGCCGCGACGCTGACCGACCTCTTCCGGAAGCTGCCGTACCTCATCTTCCCGGGGGATCCGAGCCGGATGGAGGTGCTCTGGCAGCTCACCGCGACCTCGCCTGCGACCATCGCCTGGGGGCCCGACACCACATGCGGCCTGGGGAGCGACGTGACCGCGGAGTACGGCACGGATTTCCAACACTCCTACGTCATCCAGGATCTCGCCCCCGGAACGCACTACGACTACAAGGTCACGGCGGGAGACACGAGCTACCGCGGCTCCTTCACCACGGCGCCCGATTCCACGGCCGAGAACGTGAAGTTCTTCGTTTACGGTGACACGCGCTCCTCCCCGCTGTCACACGAGCAGGTGGCCGCGGCCATGCAGGCGAACTTCACGGCGGATCCCACATGGCAGACGTTCACTCTCATGGTCGGCGATTTCGTCAATAACGGCGCCAGCGAGACGGACTGGACGAACCAGTTCTTCGCGCCCGCCTACACGCACATCCGCGGGCTCATGGCCGGACTGCCCTATCAAGCGTGCATCGGAAATCACGAGGGCGCCGGCGCGCTGTTCACGAAGTACTTCCCGTACCCGTACGTGGCGGCGCGCTACTGGTCGTTCGATTACGGCCCCGCGCACATCGCGGTGATGGACCAGTACACGAGCTACACCCCGGGCTCGGCGCAGCTCCAGTGGCTGGCCAACGATTTGGCGCAGACCACCAAGGAATGGAAATTCATCCTTCTGCACGAGCCCGGCTGGTCGGCCGGCGGCGGTCACGAGAACAACACGGCGGTGCAGAACTACATCCAGCCGCTCTGCGAGCAGTACAAGGTCTCCATCGTCTTCGGGGGCCACAATCACTACTACGCCAGGGCGATCTTCAACAACGTGCAGCACATCACGACCGGCGGCGGCGGCGCGCCGCTCTACACGCCGAACTTGACCTATCCGTTCGTGGTCAGGGGGACGTCGGCGTACCACCACTGCGAGGTCGAGATCGCCGGGCAGACGCTCAGCTTCCGCGCCGTCAAGCCGGACGGAACGGTGATTGACAGCTTCTCCCGATCTGCCACCGGCGCGCCGGAGCCCGCCGTCCAGCCGCGGCTTGGGGGTGCCCATCCGAATCCGTTCCGCTGGGAAACGGTGATTGACTGGTCGCCGGCGGGGAACCAGGGCGCGCAGCTTGTCATCGTGGACGCGTCGGGCCGTGTCGTGCGGAGCTTCGCCGCGCACGCGCCCGGCAATCAGTCGGTCACGTGGGACGGCAGGGACGCCGCGGGGCGCGGCGTCGCCTCCGGCATCTACTTTGCCCGGCTCGAAGCGGGCGGCCGGACGCAGATCACGAAGCTCGTGCTGGCGCGTTGAGTGGCGGCGGGGTCGTTCTCCCGAAGCTTCGCCTCCCACGGCGACACTCCATTCTGAGGCGTCACGGGCCATCCCCCCTGAGCTCCGCGGCGCGCTGACGCTCGCG
>JAGVPR010000213.1 GCA_020052115.1 Candidatus Eiseniibacteriota bacterium | reverse complement strand
GCCGCGTCTCGGGCCCGGCCGCGGCTGATCCTCGGCGGCGTCTCCTGGCGATCGCGGCCGCGGGGCTTGCGATTTTCGCGCTCGTGGCGAACCCGGTCCTTGGCATGAGCCGGGACTGGGACGTGCTCACCTTCACGTTCACACTGCTCTCGATCGCCGCGGCGGTGCAACTCGTCGCGGCACCTGTGCCTCCGCACGCGCTTCGATGGATCGCCGGCGCGATGGCGATCACCGGCTTCGTGCACCTCGGGCTCTGGGTGTCGCTCAACCGGACGCCGCAGGTGAGCCGCCTGAGGTTTCACCGGATCGCAGCCAACGAGCGGCTCTTCGGCGCCCGGTGGAACTCGGAGCTGTGGCGCTATCTCGGATCGGCGCACGCGCAATCCGGTGAGCTGGCGCTCGCGCGGGATGCGTACGTGCGGGCCATCCAGCGGAATCCCGCCGAGACGATGACCTACCGGCTCCTGGCGGAGGTCGAGTACACGGCGGGCGCCTGGAAGGCTCGCGCCGAGAAACGGCCCGTCGGGCCGTGCTTCGAGGCGGCGCTCGCGGACTACTACGAGACGGTGCTGCCGCTCGCTCCCAGAAAGTCGCTCGCGTACTTGGGGGCCGCCTACGCGGGTGTTCAGATCCCCGGCGCGGAAGCGCTCATCCTGGAGGCGTTCCGGATGGCGGTCGAGACCGACCCCGGCGATCTCGAAGCGCGCGCCGCTTGGGGCGACGTGCTTCGAAACAAGGGGCGTCTCGACGAGGCGGAGGCTGAATACCGGTATGCGATCGAGAAGCAGGAGAGTCAAGTGCGGGCGCTCATGGGACTCGTACTCCTGAGCGGCGCGCGCGGAGCGCCGCGCGACGAGATCACGGCGCGCACCCGCGAGCTGCGCGAGAAGTATCCCTGGTCCACGTGCGTGCAGCACATGATGAATCTTCTGTGGCAGCCGCGCGGGCTCAACGAGCCCCGGGACTTCATGGGCTTTCTCTGCTTCAAGTGAGGACCGGCGGCCGTGTCGCGCGATCCCGCTCTACCGCCGCGGTCCTTCTACCTGAGCCGGGCGAGCGTCTCCGCGTCGTAGACCTCGCCGTTCTTCACGGTCCACCGGATCGCCGTCGAGTTTCGGATATCGTCGAGAGGGTTCTTCTCGAGGAGAATGAAGTCGGCGAGCTTCCCGGGCTCGATGGATCCCAGGTCGCGGTCCATGCCGAGATACCAGGCGCCGGTCCACGTGGCGCACCGGAGCGCGTCGGCGGCCTTCATGCCGCCCTGCGTGAGGCTCCACAGCTCCCAGTGAGCCCCCAGCCCCTGGAGTTGTCCGTGTGCGCCGAGTTGAACGTGACCGCCGGCCTCGACGACCTTGCGCGCCCCTTCGGCAACGGCCATGTGGTGCCAGTCCCAATCGGGCGCCATGACCGCGCGCCGGATGGCTCGCGCATCGAGCCTTGGCTGAGGCACGAACCGGCGGAGCTTCGGATCGTCGAACACGTCCGCATGCTGGTAGAAGTAGTGCTCGCCCGAAAGCCCTCCGTAGGTGACGAGCAGCGTCGGCGTCCAGCCGCTCCGGCTCCGCGCGAAGAGCGTCACGACGTCGTTGTAGATCGGCTGGACGGGTAGGGAGTGCTCTATCCCCGTGTGCCCGTCCATCACCATGCCGAGGTTCTCCTCGAACTTCCCGCCGCCCTCGGGGAAGACGAGAAGCGATTCCTCGCGCGCCGCCTCGAGGATCCACTGCCGCTGCTCGCGCCGCGGCTGCATGTAGCTCTTCACGCTGTTCGCCCCGAGCCGCTTCATGCGCCGGACGTGGGCGCGCGCCTCCTCGAGTGACTTGAGCGGGAGCGCGTCGCCGCCGCCCGCTCCGTAGAGAATATTGCCCGTGGAGAAGACGCGGGGCCCCGTCATCGCCCCCGCCTCGACCATCTCGGCCTGCGTGAAGACCTCGTACGATGTCGCCGACGGATCGAGCATCGTCGTCACACCGTAGGCGAGGTTCGCGCGGTAGGCCCAGAACGAATCCGGCACCACCCCCTGCTGCGTGTAGTGGCAGTGGGCGTGCGCATCAATGAATCCCGGCAAGAGCGTCAGGCCGGTCGCGTCGAAGACGCGCGCTCCGGCCGGGACGGGCGTGCTCGCCCGCGGGCCGACCGCGCTGATTCTGTTGCGCGTGACGATGACGGTGGCGTTCTCGATCACCTCGCCGGCGCGGTCCGGGCTCTCCGTGATGACCCGAGCGCCGACGAAGGCGGCCGTCCCTTCGGGTCGCGCCCGCGGCACGCGCAGGCGCACATGGAGCGAATCCGCCTTCGGCCCCGCGTCCTTCTTCGCCTCGGTCTTCGCCTTCTCCTCGGCGCCGGTCGAGTCTTTCGCGGCGGGCGTCTTCGGCCGGCCCGCCTCCGCGCGCGAGCGATCCCACGCGGCGAGCAGGCTGTCGAGCGCCAGCGTTCGAAACTCCGGTCCCGTGCTCCAGGTGAGCGATCGTCCGTCCGTCGTCCATGCGAGCCAGTCGCCGCCGTCTTCGGTGAGCTGGCGCACGGGGAGCGCGCCGTCCGGCCCCAGTTCGACCGGCGTGCGGCCGATGCGCGGCAGGCAGGCGACGAAGACGTTGTACTTCACGCGATACGCCACCCAGCGCTCGTCGGGGGAGGGGATCATCTCCTGCGCATTCGGCAACACCGCATGCTGCACGGCGTCGGTGCCGTCGGGGCGGATCGAGACGAGCGCGTTCTTCTCGGTCGCGCCGTCGTCCTCGAGCTTGCCGGGTTCGTTGTAGTAGATCCTGTCGCCTGCGGCGCTCCACACCGGTCGAGGCACCGATGCGATGTCGCCGGGGCTCGGCAGGGTAGTCACTGTGTGCGCGCCGCCCCCCGTCGAGGCGATCCACTGCAGCTCGAGCCACAACTCGTCGTTCAGGTCGTGTCCATCGCGAAGCGGCCCGCCGCTGCCGCGCAGGAAGCAGAGCTTCGAACCGTCCCGGCTCCAGGCAGGGTTCAGATACTGAGAAGGCACCGTGGTGAGCTCTACCGGGGCGCCTCCCTTCGCGGGCACCTTGCAGAGGTGTCCGCCGGCGACGTCGCGCCACGAGACATAGGCGATCCACTTCCCGTCGGGGGACCACGCGGGCGCGAAGGCGCGCGTGCCCCGTGGCGAGAGCACCCGGGCTCGTCGAGTCGCGAGGTCGTATGCCCATACCTCGCCGAGCGCCGAGAACGCCATCGTCCTCCGATCCGGCGAGAGCGACGGCCACGCGATCTGACGTACGCTCAGGGAATCGTCCTCGAACACGTGAGGAAAGCGTACGGCATGCGCGACGAGCTGCTCGACGGGCGCCGTGAACTGGATCGGCTGTGCGCGGCCCGTCGCCGCGTCCACGCGCACGAAACCGCCGCCGGCATAGAGCACGAGGCTCTTTCCGTCGGGTGTCCAAGCGTAAGCCGGATAGACGCCCGTCCAGGCGAACGCTTCCTGCTGGTCGGGGGCGCAGCCGTCGAAGAGGGGACGTTCGCGGCCGCTCGCGAGGTCGTAGAGATAGAGCACCGTCTTCTCGCGAACGCGCCGCACGAACGACATCGTGCGCCCGTCCGGCGAGATCTCGGGCCGCCCGCTGCCGCCGGCGCCGTCGGTAAGCGCGATGACCTTGCCTAGATGCAGGTCGTAGCGACGGATCTGCCAGATGCCCGCGTAGACGTTACGGTCGTACTGATAGCGGGCGTCGCGCGCCGAGAAGTAGATGTAACGGCCGTCTCGGGAGAACGCCGGCTCGCTCGCGTCCGGGATCTCGTCCTTCTTGGTGATTTGGACGCCCTTTCCGCCGCGCACGTTGTAGAGCCACAGCTCCACCGTGCCGAGCGAGCTGCGGTCGGTGAGGCGGCGGCGCGCCGCGATCCACTCCCCGTCCGGCGACCACGCGGGCGTGTTCGTCACGCGGTCCGGCTCCTCGGAGAGCGGCCGGGCGCTGGAACCGTCCGCGCCGACGATCCAGACATTTTCGGTGCCGCCCCGATCGCTCGTGAAGGCGATGCGGCGGCCGTCGGGAGACCAGCGCGGCTGCATGTCGTAAGCGAGTCCGGCGGTGAGGCGCTTCGCGCGTCCGCCCTCGACGGGCATCGTGTAGAGATCGCCGAGCAGATCGAAGAGGAGCGTCCCCCCGTCTGGCGAGACGTCCACGGTCATCCACGTGCCTTCGGCCGTCTCGAAGCGGAGCGTGTCGCCTGGCGCGTGAGGGACGGTGACGTCCCAGGGCTCGTCCTCAGCGCAGAAGGCGGCGGACCCCGGGAAGATCAGGCCGAGCAGCGTCAACACCAGTGCGGCAGGCAGAGGGAAGCGGACTGAGCGAGGCATAGACCCTAAGTCCTCCTCGAAACCGATGAGATGGATCTGATTACGTGGTCGCCCGGCACCTTCGGGCGCCTGCGGCAACGATCGAGCGTCTCGACTGGAGAGGGGATGCGCGGAGCTTACGCAGCGGGACGGGATGGCGGCAAGCGCGGGATTGTGCCGCTCAGCATCGCCCGCCCCGGAGGTTTGTGGGTCTCCGGGGCGGACGCAGATGCCGGGATGGATCTAGTAGATCGACTTGATGCGGCCCCAGGTGCCGATCTCGACAGCCGTGGGGATGGTCTCGCCGCAGTGGAGTCGGATGGTTGCCGTGGTGCTTCCCGACATGCCGGCGAACGGCCCGCCGGGCTGCCCGACGAAGTCTATCCGGTACGTGATGTCGAAGAAGCTGTCCACCGCCCAGCTGCCACCTGCTTGCACGAGCGTCGTGTGGCCGGGGCTCGGCATTCCGAAGCCGGTGCCAGCGGTGATGCGGAGCAGATCGAAATCCGGATCTCCCGGCACGAGCTGCCCCTGGAGCAGGTAGAGCTCGTGCGCGAAGCTCTGCACCGGAACAGCCGTCGGGTGCGGGGCCGAGTGCGTCTCACAAATGATCGGCATGTTCACGACGCGGTCGTAGCCCGTGAAGACTCCGGTTCCGACGAGGTGCATGGGCAGAGAGGCATGGAACATCTCTCGCTCGCCGCCCAGGACGCCCCCGACTGCGTACGTGATGTCGAAGAAGGAGTCCATCGAGCTCATCGCTTGGATCGGCGAGCCCGGGGGAAGGCCGTCAACGATGACCAGCGGTCCCTCGGATGCGTATCCGCACCCGACCGGCGGAAGGTCCGCCGTGCCGGACCCGTTGTCGGGCACGAGGCACGGAAGAGCCCACGCAGAGCCGGATGCGAGAATGACCGCGATGACAGCGGCGAGCGCGCTCGACACAGAGATCCGGGCGACAGGACGCATGAGATGAAGACCGAGTGAAGCTAGGGACATGGCGGCTCCTCCTTCCAAGGGCGGGTTGCTGGCAGCGATCCCGGAGAAAGAACAAGAGGTGACCCCGACGGATTCGCTGAGGAAATAATCATATTACACGGCGAAGCCTCAGAGCAAGCGTTTTGCGCGCAAATCTAGCAGAGGGGGAGCGCCGAACCCGCCGACTGACCCGGCGGGGGCGCCACTAACTGCGCGACACACTAGCGTTTACGACCGGATTGTGATAGAATGATCCCGTCTGCGCGCCGCCCGGCGCTCTCGGCGGATCCTCCGCCGGCTTCGGCATCGAGTTCATCGCACCCACCAAGGAGGGTTCCGTGAGAAGCGCGCGCGGCCGTCGAGTCCTCGCCCGACCCCTCGTCTTCGTCCTGCCGGCCGTTCTCGCCGGCTTGGTTCTCCTCGCCCCGCCGCGCGGAGACGCCGCGCCCGCCGGCCTAACGCCGCAGGCGATCCGGACCGCTCTCGAGAAGAGCGAGGGTTCGCTCTACCTCGTGTCGGCATATCCGAGAGCGGGAGCGGCGATGGTCCCGGAGGTCGAGGTTCTCGCTGAAGGGGAGAGCGCGAGCCTCGTGGCGGGTCCCGAAGATGCCGTCCGGCTGCTGAGCGTCCTCGGCTACACGGTCCGGCGCGTCCCGACGCCGGGGCTTCCTCAGGCGCCGGAGTCCGAGGCTCCTCAGGCCGTCACGGCCTACGACGCGCGCATCCAGGCGATCATGAATGAGATCGCGACAGCCGATCTCATCGCGATGTTGAATGGGCTCTCCGGCGAGACGCAGGTCACGATCGGGGGCGTTCCCCAGTTCCTCGACTCGCGCTACTCCAGCAGCGCCTTTTGCCGCCAGGCCGAGCAGTACGCATACGAGACGATGCAGGCGGCCGGTCTTTCTGTCGCCTACGAGCCGTATTTCGGGGGCACCCTCTACGGGACCTACGCCGCTCCCGGCGCGAGCGAAGGCTGGGCGGTCGGCACCTCGGGCACGGTGCTCCACACGGAGGATGGGGGCGCGAACTGGGCAACCCAGCCGTTGGGTGTCACCACCGAATGCTGGGGCATCTTCACGCCGGCGCCCGACACGATGTGGGTCGTCGGGAACTCGGGGATGATCCGGCGCTCCAACAACGGCGGGCTGTCGTGGAGCGCCCAGACGAGCGGCACGTCGAACTACCTGCACTGCGCCTACTTCAAGAACACGTCCGAGGGTTGGGTCGTCGGCGATTTCGGGACGATCCGCCGCACGACGAACGGCGGAACGAGCTGGGCCTCGCAGGTCAGCGGCACATCGCAGCGCCTCTACGCCGTGCAGTTCGTCGGCGCGGACTCCGGCTGGGTCTGCGGCCGCAGCGGGACGATCCGCCGGACGGTGAACGCTGGCACGAACTGGAGTGCGCAGACTTCGGGAACGACCGAGCGCCTCTACGACCTGTGCTTCACGGATCGCCAGAACGGGTGGGCCGTGGGTTGGAACGGCACCATCGTGCACACCTCGAATGGCGGAACGAACTGGGCGCCGCAGGCGTCACCCACGGCGGATTATCTCTACGGCGTGGACTTCGTGAGTCCGGTTGAAGGCTGGATCGCCGGATGGAACGGCACGATCCTTCACACGACGGACGGCGGCTTGAACTGGATCGAGCAGGACGCCGGCACATTCGCCGATTTCTACTCCCTCGACTTCTCGGACGCGCTCAACGGCTGGGCCTCCGGCGCGGGCGTCGTCGTGCGCACGACGGATGGCGGCGCGACATGGCAGCAACAGACCGGCGTTCTTCCCGGGAGCTGGCGTAACGTCGTCGGCACGCTGCCGGGCGTCTCCCGGCCGGGTCGCGAGGTTCTCCTCACCGCGCATCTCGACGACACCTCGGGAAACCCCATGGTGGATGCCCCGGGCGCGGATGACAACGGCACGGGCTCGGTGGCGGTGCTTCGGGGCGCTCAGATCCTCGGCGCGCTTTCCTTCGAGAAGACGATTCGCTTCGTCTGCTTCACCGGCGAGGAACAGGGGCTCGTCGGCAGCGGCATCTACGCCTCGAACGCCGTCTTCCGCGGCGACTCGATAGACGCCGTCGTCAACTTCGACATGATCGGTTACGAAAGCAACGACGTGGATATCTTCGAGCTGCATGCGGGCACGGATCCCGCCAGCGGCGTCGTCGCCGACGTCTTCACGGATGTCAATGCGACCTATGGATTGAGCCTCGTGCTCGAGAAGATCACGAGCGGGGCGACTACGGCGAGCGACCACGCCTCGTTCTGGGACGTGGGATATCCGGCGATCCTGGGCATCGAGGACTTCGAGGACTTCACGCCGTCCTATCACACGGTGAACGATCGGGTCTCGACGATAGACCAGGGCTACTTCACGAGGGCGACGAAGGCGGCGATCGGGACGGCGGCGGTTCTCGCCGGACCGGCGTGGACCGTTGACGTGGCGGACGCATCGTCCGCGGCGCCGCCCCTCGCGTTGCTG
>JAGVPR010000290.1 GCA_020052115.1 Candidatus Eiseniibacteriota bacterium | reverse complement strand
CGGCGGGCGCGAAGGAACGGTCGCGCTCGAAGCGCGCGGCGCCGCTGGCGTGGAGACCGGAGCCGCAGCCGCTGCGGCGGCCGCAAGGGCGGCTTGCTCCCTTTCCCGCTCCTTCTCCTTCTCTCGTTCCCGCTCCCGCTCCTTCTCCTTGGCGGTCACTTCCTGCTGCCTGTGCTGCTTCCGGATGAACTCTTCCTTGACCGCTTCCTTCTTCTCGCGGATCTTTGCCTGGATCTTCGTCACGTCCTCGGTTTCGAGTGAGGACATGTGGCTCTTCACCGTCACGCCGACTTCGCGGATGATCTCCATGAGGGCTTCGCTCGAAAGCCCGAGATCGCGGGACAGCTCGTAGACGCGCACCTTTTTCACGGGATGACCCCCTCCCGGCTCGACACCCCACCGCTTTGGGCGGCTGGACCCCGAGGCCCTTCGGGCCCAGCCGCCGGGGCATCGGGCGCGCCTGCGTCCGCTCCCGGCGGTTCCTGATCCATCGTCTCGGTTCCTTCGTCCCCCGCTTCGGACTCCGACACAGGCTCCGGCGAATCGGCCTCGGCCGTCTCTTCACCCTCCGGGGGCTCCTCCTGCGATGCCTGCTCCGCCGCGAAACGCGCCGCCGCTTCCTCGAGCGCGACATTCGCCAGATCGAGAAGCTTGATCGCGGTTCTCTCGTCCAGCCCCGGCAGCTCGGCGAGCTTCTGCAGAGGCGTCTCCACCAAGTCGCTCACCGTGCGGATGCCCGCCTCCGCGAGCCTCTCCGCGAGCTTCGGTCCGATACGGGGGACGTTGACGATCTCGATGCGCAGCGCCTTCTCTTCCTCTTCGTGCCGCGCCTGTTCGCTCTGGCTGACAAGATCAATCTTGAAACCGGTGAGCTTGGCCGCGAGACGGGCATTCTGCCCGCCCTTGCCGATAGCCAGCGAAAGCTGATCGTCCGCGACGATGACCTCGATCTTCCTCTCCCGGTCCTCGAGCTTCGCTTCGATCACCTTCGCGGGCGAGAGCGCGCGGCTCACGAACACGAGCGGATCGGCGGACCAGGGAACGATATCAATCCTCTCGCCCCCGAGTTCGCGCACGATCGCCTGCACGCGCTGCCCTTTGACCCCCACGCAGGCGCCGACCGGGTCCACGCGCTCGTCGTGGCTCTCCACGGAGATCTTCGAGCGCTGCCCGGGCTCACGCGCGACGTTCTTGATCTCCACGATCTTCTCGCCGATCTCCGGGACCTCCTGCTCGAACAAGCGCCGCAGGAAGTCCGGGTGCGTGCGCGAGAGCACCACCTGGGGGCCCTTCGTCGCCTTCTCGACCGACAAGAGCAGCGCGCGGATGTGTTCGCCCTGACGGAACCGGTCGCGCGGCATCTGTTCGCGCTGCGGCACCACCGCTTCGGCTCGCTCCAGCTTGACGATGGCCGTGCCGCGATCCACCTGCTGGACCACCGCATGGACCAGCTCGCCGACGCGGCCCTGAAACTCGTTGTAGACCCGGTCGCGCTCCGCCTCGCGCACGCGCTGGATCAGCACCTGCTTCGCCGCCTGGATCGCGTTGCGGCCGAAGTCCTCCATGGACAGCTCGATCGCCAGCGTCTCGCCCATCCGGATGTTCGCCTGGTAGTCGCGCGCATCCTCGAGCGAGATCTCGATTCCGGCGTCGCTCACCTCCGCGACCACGGCGCGGTCGGTGAAAACACGCAGGCTCCCCTGCGCCTCGTCGAGCTGTACTCGAATCGTCGAGTTGGCGCCGAACTTCTTCTTGGCCGCCGAAAGGAGACCGGCCTCCAGCGTCTCGATCAGAACCTGGCGGTCGACACTCTTCTCCCGCGCGATCTGACCGAGGGCATCGAGAAGCTCATGACTCATCCGGCAACTCCTCCCACGAACGAACAAGCCGCCCTGTGCGGGCGGCGACCGATCAGGCCTTCTCCGTGCCGCCCGCCCGCTTCTGCCACGGGTCCACCACCAGGTGGGCCTCGGCGATCTCGGAGAACTTCAGCGTCGTGCGCTCCCCTTCATCCAGCACCAGCGTGACGCCGGCCTCCTCCGAGGAACTCTCCAGCACCCCGGCGAAGCGGCGCCTGCCGAGCACCGGCGTCCGGGTCGTGACGGACACGCGCCCGCCCTGGAAGCGCGCAAAGTGCTCCGGACGCGTCAGGGGGCGATTCAGACCGGGTGAGGACACCTCCAGCGTGTACGGCACCCCGATCGGATCCTCAGCCTCGAAGACGTGTCCGATCTCGCGGCTCATGCTCGCGCACTCGCCGAGCGTGATACCGCCTTCGGGCCGATCAACGAAAATCCGCACGATCCACCGACCGGGAGTGCGGATGCATTGGACCTGGATCAGTTCCAGACCTTGAGAAATCGCGATCGGCTCGATCAAGCCTTCCAGAGTCAGCCTCAAGTCCATAAAAACTCCCTCTTTCGAGGGATCGGGCCAAACAAAAGGGAGTGGGCTCGGGCCCACCCCGAAGTAGGCTATCCCACGTCCAAAAGGAATGCAAGGGGAAATCTGCTTCACACTCGGACCGAAGGAAGCCCGCAGACTCCCTGCGGGCACGCGACTTGCGGAACGCCCTCCCCGCTCGGAGCGGCCCGAAGCGGGTGGGAGCTGCGGGACGTCTAGGGCAGAGAACCCCCGTAGAGAAGCTCGACCATGCAGGCCCCCACGGCATGGAGGCTTGCCGCGCTGACCTTGGACAGATCGTCCCCGGGCGTGTGCCACGGCGGATAGTCGAAATCAATCAGATCCACGGCCGGGATGCCGGCGGCGATGAAGGGCACATGATCGTCGTAGACGGCCGGCCCCTCCGTGGGATCGAAGACGCGGCCCTGGCCCGCGCGCCGGGCTGCGGACCAGATTCTCTCGATGAGCCAGGGCGCGCTCCGCCGCGACTGGATCTCCACGGGGATCGAGAGGTCGGCATCCCCCACCATGTCGAGCACGATGGCCGCGAACGGAGGGTCATCACCGAGCCCACTGACGTATCGCCGCGAGCCGAGGCAGTAACCGGCCATGTAGTCGTCGGTCCCGAGGTCCTCCCCGTCAACGAACACGAGGTCCACGCCGAGAGGCGGCGGCGCGGCGCGGAACAGGCGCGCCAGCTCGAGGAGCACCGAGACCCCCGAGGCGCCGTCATTCGCGCCCGGGACGGGGATCGTGTGGTGCTTCGCCTCCGGCGAGGCGTCGCACCAGGGACGCGAATCCCAGTGAGCCACGAGCGCAATGGGCCGGTCCCCTCGCGGGAAGCGCTCCAGGCCGAAGCGCGCAACGACGTTCGTGAGCGCGAGCCCTCCTGGAAACCGCGGGTGCTCGACGCGAAATGTCTCCACGTCCACGCGATCCGCCAGAGGGCGCAGCGTGGCGAGAAGGAGGTCGCGGCAGCGGGCGTGGGCCGGGGTGCCGGGCACCCGCGGTCCG
>JAGVPR010000086.1 GCA_020052115.1 Candidatus Eiseniibacteriota bacterium | reverse complement strand
GACGGCCCCGGGCGACGACGAGGCGACCGGCACGGCGGAGGCCTACGATCTGCGCCGCTCGACGGCGGCCATCACGGAGGAGAACTTCTCCGCCGCCACGCGTATCCTGGGCGCGCCCGAGCCTGCCGCGTCCGGCACGGGCCAGAGCATGATGGTCTCCGGCCTCGAGGCCGGGACCCCGTACTTCTTCGCCCTGAAGACGACCGACGAAGTACCCAACCGGTCGCTCCTTTCCAACGTGACCTCGGCGACGACGCTCTTGTCTCCGGACGAGACGGCCCCGGCTGCCGTGACGGACCTGGCCGCGTCTTCGCCGGCGCCGTCGTCCATCGTGCTGAGCTGGACGGCCCCGGGCGACGACGACACGAGCGGCAGCGCGGCGACCTACGAAGTGCGTTACTCGACCGCGGCCATCACGGGCGCGGACTTCTCAGCCGCCACACGGGTTGACGGCGTGCCCGCGCCCGTTCAGGCCGGCACGAGCCAGAACGTGACCGTCACCGGACTTCAACCGGGGACCCTCTACTACTTCGCCCTCGAGACGGCAGACGAAGTGCCCAACTGGTCGGGAATCTCCAACGTGCCTTCGGCGGCGACGCTGCCGCCCCCGGATGAAACCGCCCCGGCGATAGTGACGGACCTGGCTACGTCTTTGCCGACGTCCACGTCCATCATGGTGAGATGGACGGCCCCCGGCGACGACGACACGACGGGCACGGCCGCCGCTTACGATCTCCGCTACGCGACGAAACCGCTGACGGAGATCACCTTCGCCACGGCGAGGCAGGTCGCGGGCGAGCCGACTCCGGCGGCCTCCGGCACGACCCAGGACATGGTCATCGGCGACCTCCTCGGCACCACGAGGTATTACTTCGCCCTGCGGGCGGCTGACGACGCGTCCCACTGGTCGCCCATCTCGAGCGTCGCCACAGGCACGACGCGGTCGCAGTCACCCTGGGTTCCCGCGCCCGCCGTGAGCGACCTGGCGGCCGGGACCGTCACCTCGAGTTCTGTCGAGCTCACGTGGTCCGTCTTCGGAGACGGCTTTGCGATCGCGCCGGTGTTCTTCGACGTGCGCTACTCGACGCATCCGCTCACGGCGGATAACTGGCGCGCGGCGGCCCAGGCGGCGAACGAGCCTGCTCCGCACGGCCTCGGCCGCATCGAGGCGTTCACGACTTGCTCGCTCGCGCCCGGCACGACGTACTACCTTGCCGTCAGGGCGGCCTTCGCGGATGGGAGCTGGAACGACATCTCGAATGTCGTCTCGGCGACGACAGGGCCCGCATTCCAGGCAGCGCCACTTGGGCCGGTCGAGGACCTCGCCGTCACAAAGACCGGCCAGTCCACGCTCGATCTGGCGTGGACGGCGCCGGGCGACGAAGACAGCCCGGCTTTGTCTTACGACGTCCGCACCTCGGGCTCGCCCATCACCGACGCATCGTGGCCGGCGTGCGCCCCCGTCGCGAACACTCCCCAACCGCGGGGCGCGGGAGAGCGTGAGGGACTCACGCTCGAAGGGCTCGGACCGGACGCCGTCTACTACGTTGCCATGAAGGTCGGCTACCCGGATTCCCGCTGGAGCGCGATCTCGAACGTGGCGCGCGGGAGCACCGAGCGCGTCCCGGATCATGAAACGCCCGGTGCAGTCACCGATCTCCGCGTCATCGCGCACACGAACTCGTCGGTTACGCTCGCGTGGACGTCCGTGGGCGACGACGGCCGCGCGGGAACCGGCGCCATGACGGACCTGTTCTTCGCGCAAGCGCCGCTCGACGATGGGAACTGGTGGACGGCGACGCGAGCGCCTCTGGTGGCGGATCCCAGGCAAGCCGGGGCGCCCGACACGTTCACCGTCGTGAATCTCGAGCCGGCGACCATGTACCACTTCGCTCTCTCGGTCTGGGACGACGCGGGCAACATCGGCCCGATGTCGAACGCTGTGCAGGAGGAGACGGCGCCGCCCGAAGCAACGAACGACCCGCCGCCACCCGCGCCGCCGGCAGCGGTGACGGACCTCTCCGCCCAGGCCGTCAACCCGAGCACGGTCCGGCTCACGTGGACCGCGCCCGCGGCTCGCGGGCTCCTGGGCCGTGCCGCGGCGTATCAGGTGCGCCGATCGCTCGGGCCGATCAGCGAGCTGAACTGGCCGCTGTGCGAAGACATCCCTGCTGATGCCGGCCCGCGGGCCCCCGGGCAGGCGGAAACGCTCTTCGTGTCCGGACTCGCACCGGGAAGGGTCCACCACTTCGCGATGCGTTCGGCCGACGAGGCGGGGAACGTATCTCCCTTGTCTGTGGAGGCGACGGCACGCACGCCGGCGGCACCGGAACCGGGTAGCGTGGACGCCCCTGCCCTGAAGGGTCCATTCCCGAATCCAACGCCCGGGGAGTTCGGTTTCAACGTGACGCTCGAGCGCGAGCAGCGGGTGCGGCTATCCCTGTTCGACGCCACAGGCCGCCTGTGCGCCGTCCTGGAGGATCGCGTCCTTCCGGTGGGGACCCACGTCCTCACCTGGGACGCGGGGCGCGTGGGTGAACGCCGCCTCGCGGCCGGCGTCTATGTCGTGAGGATCGAGACGGCCCGTGTGAACTGGATGCGGAAGTTGATCGTTCGCCCCTGAGGCGCGAGCGAGGTACCCGCTCGCTATCGCGGTGTGATCTCGAAGTGCACGGCGTCCGAGGACGCGCCTTCGCCGGCCTCCGTGGTCGGCGCCACCGTCCAGGACCCGCCCGCAGAACTTCCCCAGCGAACATCCGCACCGGAAACGACCAGCATCGTGTCCGACGTGACCCGCGAGCAGAGAACATTCCCTTCGGCGTCGCGAAGCTCGAAGCGGTATGACCGGGCGCGCGGATCGCGCGTCCAGATGAACGTCTCCGGCGGGCCGGCGATCTCACCGGACGGGGAGAGCCCGACAATCACCGACGCCGGATGGCCGGACCCGGGGGACGTGCCCGAGCGCAGACGGCGCCCGGTTTCTCTTGCAGGCCCCGACTCGCGCACGAG
>JAGVPR010000114.1 GCA_020052115.1 Candidatus Eiseniibacteriota bacterium | reverse complement strand
GGGTTCACCGCGCACGCACGCCGCGCGCCTTGCGGCGCCCGTGGAGCCGGCCGCCGATGCCAATCGCCAGCACCGAAGAGATCATCTCCTGGACCTTCTCACACGGGCTCAGGATCGCGTTCGGCGACGCGGTCGTGCAGCTTCGCGCCGACTCCCCTTCCCGATCCGCGCCCCTCTGAGGGGTTCGCATGCGGCTCAATCGATTCCTCGCGCTCTGCGGCCTCGCCTCGAGGCGCGCGGCCGAGCTGTGGATCGTCGAGGGGCGCGTCCGCGTGAATGGCCTTGTCACGACCGACCTCTCCACAATCGTCGAGCCCCGCCGCGACGAGATCGAGGTGGACGGACGGCCCGTGCGCCCGCCCCGCGTGTTCACCTACCTCGCGCTTCACAAGCCCCCCGGCGTGCTCACGACGATGAGCGACCCCCACGGCCGCTCGACGGTGCGCGATCTCCTTCCCCCCGGCGGCCCGCGCCTCTTCCCGGTCGGAAGGCTCGACGCGGACTCCGAAGGGCTCCTGCTCTTCACCGACGACGGCCGCCTCGGATTCCGGCTGACGCACCCGCGCTACCAGGTGCCGCGCACGTACCGCGTGACGGTGGACGGGCGACCGTCCGAGCGCGCGCTCGACCGGCTGCGGGAGGGAGTGGTGCTGGAGGATGGGCCGGCGGCCCCGGCGGACGTGACCCTGCTCTCACCCGGAGGCAGCGAACTCGAAATCACGCTGCGCGAGGGGAAGAAGCGTGAGGTGCGCCGGATGCTCGAATCAGTCGGTCACCAGGTAACGCGGCTCGTGAGGATTCGCTTCGGAACGCTGAGCCTCGGCGATCTCGCGCCGGGGGAGACCCGCGCGCTCTCCGCGGCCGAAGCGGCGGATCTCAAGAAGCTGGTCCGGCTGGGATGACGGAGGGGCCGTGCCCCCCGATCACTTCGAGCCTTCGCTCCTCGCGCCCGCAACAACCCGCAGAACCGCCGTCGCCGTGAGATCGCCCACGGTCGCGGTCACCGAGCCGGTCCCGGTCGCGTTCGATTCGAAGAACCCGTAGGCGTTGAGAACGCTGCCGAGTGCGGGAGGCACCACGTCCCACGCGGGAAGCACGGCCACCGGCACGCCGGCGGCGTCCTTGGCGATGACGTAGAACTGCGCGAACTCACCGCTGAAGTCCCCTGCCGCTTCGACGACGAGCGTATCGGGCTCGATGTCGAGCGTGGCGGGCGCACCTCCGCTCGAGACGGTCAGCGACACCGTGGAGTTCCCCGAGAACTTGCCGCTCACGGTCGCCTTTACGACACCGGCGTCCGCGATGCAGTTCGCGATGAACGCGCCGTCCTGATCAATGCGGCCGAGGTTCGGGGGCGAGACGCTCCATACAGGATGGACCGTGATGGAGCGCCCGCTCAGGTCCTCGCCTCTCGCCGTGAACGCGCGCTCGGTCCCGACCGGCATGGCCGCCTGTACGGGACTCACCACGACACGGTAAAGGGGGCCCGGGGTGCCGCTCGATGTGCCGCCCTCGTCATCGTCACCGCAGCCCGGCAGGGCCAGGAAAGCCGTGAGAGAGGCGACGAGCAGAATCGCGGATTTCATGCATCCACTCCTTGGAGACATTGCAGGTCGAGGCGGGACCGTCGGCGCACCCCACGGCGCGGGCCCTCGCGGCATCACGAGTAAAAGCGGAACTGGAAATCTTGTCAATGGGCGAGCGGCTTGACGCACCTCGACCGTTCTTCTAGAGTCCAAGGCAGTAGGTTCATCTTGGAGACTCCGCCATGAGGCTCACGAGTCCCGCATCGCCCGAGAGAAGGCCCCCCGAGATCGCCAAGGCCCGGCGCATTGCCGCTTGCTGGCTTGCGATCGCGCTCGTCGTCTCGGCGCTCGCCGTCTCCTTCCACCACCATCCCCTGACCGCTTCGGGATCGGAAGATCTCCGCTGCGGCCTCTGCAATCTGGCGCGCGCGGGCGGCCTCACCCCCGAGCCCGCCGACGCCGGGCTCGCGCCCGATCAACCGGTCGGTCGCGCGACTGCGCCGCGCGACGGCATCATCAGCGCTCAGGAGCGCTGGTCCTCTCGCATCACCCGCGCACCACCCGCGATTCCTTCCTTCTGCTGAGTTCGCTCGCCGCCGCAGACACGCTTCGGACATCGCTCGCGCTTGCTCTTCGAGCATCGCACCCGATCGCGCTTCCGGCGGCCGTGTTGACCTTTGCGCTCGCCCAGAAGGAGGTCTCGCCGAATGCGCGTTTCACGATGGATCATCCCTCCAGCCGCAGTGGCGGCCGTCATCGCCGGCTCCCGAGCCTTCGCCGGCGTCGTCAACCCCGACATCTCGGTCATCGGCCAGCCGTTCGCGACGCTCACGGACGGCCGAGGCGCGCCGGATCGCAACCGCTTGAGACTGGACGCGGGGGAAACGGAGTTCGTCTTCGACGCCTACTTGAATCCGTATGCGCGCGGAACGTTCGTGGCCGCACTGGGCGCCGAAGGGATCGGTCTCGAGGAAGGTCACTTCACCATCCAACGAGGACTCCCCGCCGGTCTCAGCGTGCGGGGCGGCAAGTACCGCGCCGGCTTCGGGGTGTTGAACCCGCAACACCCTCATCTCTATCCGTTCGCGGAGCGGTTCGGCGTGATGGCCGCGTATCTCCCTGGGGACGAATCACTCAACGAGACCGGCGTCTCGGTCTCGGGGCGGATCCCGGCGCCGGGCGAGTTTTCGCTCACCGCGACGGGGGACTGGCTCCAGGGTGATACGTATCGCATCACACGCGAGCCGAGCGGCAGCGCCGAAGATCCCCTCCTCTCCGAGAGCGGCGACCGCGACGGCGAATCCCGTCCCGCGTTCCTCGGCCGGATCGCGGGGTTCACGATGATCGGAGAGCAATCCGCTCTCGGATTCGGCGTTTCGGCCACAGAGGGCACCAACAACGTCGCGGCCGGCACGCGCACGACGGTCTTCGGCGCGGACGTCAAGGCCAAGCTCTGGACGTCGCCGCGCTCATACATCGTGATCCAGGCCGAAGCGCTGCGGGCTGCGCGTGAAAGCGCGACATGGAGCGAGGAATCAGGCTATGCGCACGACACCTTCGAGCCCGCCGGCGGATACATATTCGGCGACTACAACTTCTCGCCCCGCTACAACGCCGGCGCGTCCTACGAGCGGTATCAGCTTCCCGAGGCAGGCGAGCCGTGGAACCAGGCGGCCGGCCTCTTCGCAGGCTACTCGCTCATGGAGGAGACGACGGCGATCCGCCTCGACTGGCGCCGCGAGATTCCCGATGCGGGCGATGCGGTCAACACGTTCACCCTGCGCGTCATCTACTCGATGGGCCCGCACAAGGCCCACCAGTTCTAGAAAGGACCCTCGCGATGTCTGACAGAAACAGCATTCAGGGCCGCGCGCCCCGCCGCCGGGGGTTCTCGGAACGTTTGGCCTCTGCCGCCTTCGGCGCAGCGTTGCTGCTCGTCACCGGCCCCGCGGCCGCCAAGACCCGCATCGTCGCGTCCATTCCCGATCTCGGCTCGATCGCATCGCGAGTGGGCGGCGATCAGGTCGAAGTGCTCACGATCGCGCGCCCGACGGCCGATCCGCACCGCGTCGAGATCCTGCCGTCCTACATGGTCCGCGTTTCGAAAGGCGCCGTGTACCTCAAGGTCGGCCTGGGCCTCGACCAGTGGGCCGATCAGATCATTGACGGCTCCCGAAACAACGACCTCCTCGTGGTGGACTGCTCGCGGAGCGTTGATGTCCTGGAGAAACCGGCCGGGGCGGTGAACGCCTCGATGGGGGACGTCCATCCTAACGGCAACCCGCACTACTGGCTCGATCCTCGAAACGGCGTGAAGGTCGCGCTCGAAATCGCCGAGGCCCTGGGCCGGCTCGATCCGGCGCACGCGGCCGAATTCACAGCTCGCGCGCGCGCGTTTGCCGCCGATGTGGACAGCACGATGAGCCGCGGCCGCCGCGTGGCCGCCGCGATGCCGAGTCGCGAGATCATCACGTACCACCGCTCCTGGCCGTACTTCGCTTCGGCTTTCGGTCTCGATGTCGTTGCGACCATCGAGCCGGTCCCCGGCATCCCGCCGACGGGACGCCATCTCCAGGAGCTGGTGACCCTGATTCGTGAAAGAAGCGTCAGGATCATCCTCCAGGAGCCTTATTTCTCCGGCGAGGCCGGCGATTTCCTGGCGCGTGAAGCGGACGCTCGCGTCGTTCGCGCCTCGCCCGCCTGCGGGGGAACGAAAGCCGGCGACTATCTCGCTCACTTCGATGAGATCTTCGAGGCCATGGACGGCGCGCCGGCGCCCGGTAACTGAGGAGGAACGATGACCGAGGCTTTCGCGCTTCCGTTCTTCCGTACCGCGCTGGCCGCGAGCCTGGTGCTGGCGGGAATCCACGCGTACCTGGGATTCCATGTCGTGAGAAGGGGCGTCATCTTCGTGGACCTCGCGCTGGCGCAGATGGCGGCGCTCGGCGTGGCGCTCGCGCTCGTTCTCGACTTGCACGATAATCCGGTCGCCTCGTACGCGCTGCCGCTTGCGATGACGCTCGTCGGAGCGGCGACGTTCGCCTGGCTCCGCGGCCAGGAGCGGAAGGCCCCGCTGGAGGCCTTCATCGGAATCGTGTTCGCCACGGCGCAGGCCCTGGTGTTCCTCGTCCTCGAGAAGAGCCCCGCAGGCCCGGAGCACCTGAAGGAAACGCTGGTCGGCGTACTGTTCACGGTTCCTCCGGACCACGTGCTCAAGACCGCGATCCTCTACGTCGCCGTCGGAGTCGTCCACTTCGCGCTCCGGAAGCGGCTTCTCGAGATCACGAACGACCCGCACGGGGCGAGGGCGCGCGGCCGAAAGCTCTTCGTGTGGGACTTCATCTTCTACGGGACGTTCGGGCTCGTGGTGACGTCGTCGGTGCAGATCGCCGGCGTCCTGCTCGTCTTCGGACTGCTCGTGATCCCTGCGGTCGCGGGGCTGCTGGCTTCGGGCTCGGTCGGGAGGGCGCTGGCCGTCGGGTGGACGTTCGGGTTCATCGGCTGCTCCATCGGCTTGCTGGGATCGGTGCGATTGGACATGCCGGCCGCCCCCACGATTCTGGTGGCGCTGACCCTCTTGCTGGCCGTCCTCGGGACCGCTCTCGGGGTGCGGCGCCGTGTGATGCATCGGAGGGCATTCTCTCCACCCCCTTGACGGCGCGACGGCTTCCGGGGGATGTTACGTCGGTACGGATGCCGGGGGGCATCCGACGGCGGAGAGACGATGCCACAGCGCTCCATGTCGCCAGAAATGCCGGAGATCGGCGTAGATAAGGTCGTGCACTTCCGGCTCGATCGCCAGCGGCTCCTTGTGCCCGCCTCGGGGGAGCCCCTGGCCGACCTCGTTTCGGCCACTGGATGGCTCCATTCCGCGTCGGGCGTTACCCCCTATCTGGCCCTTTTCGCGCGCTGCGACCGCTTCCGGCGCGAGGACCTGGACCGGGCGGTCTTCGAGGAGCACTCGCTGCTCGACCTGCCGGGCGCCCGGACCACGACCTACGTCGTTCCAGCGGCCGAGGGTCTCTTCTGCCTGTTCTGCTATGCGCGCGACGTCGAGGCGCGGATGCAGAAGCTCCGGCAGACAGCGCGCCTGACCGATGCGGAGGTCGAGAAGGTCGAGAACGCGATCCGCTCGACCTTGACCCATGGGCCGTTCCCCTTGGAGGAGATCCGCGCGAAGATCCCGGAGCAGGACAACCGCGATCTCGGCACGGCGGGCCAGAGCACCGGGTACCGGAATGTCCTGGCCGTGGCACTCGCCCGGTTGCTGGCGAAGGGGGTCGTCCTCAAGGCCTCGTCCGAGAAGCGATTCGATCGCGGGCGCTACGTGTACATGCCGGCGCGGAAGATCGCCGCCGATGTGCGGCTCAGGCCGGTGGGCCCAGCGGAGACGGCGCGCCGTCTCGCGTCACTCTATTTCGCGGCCGCCGGGCCGGCCACGCTCGAGGACTTCTCGTGGTGGGCGGGGCTCTCTGCCGAGGAGGCGCGCTCGGCAGTGGGCGCGCTGGGCGCGGAACTTTCGGGCGTACGGGTGGCGGGCGAACGCGCGCCGATGCTCCTGCCGGCCTCATCCCTTCAGGCGCTGATGGACCAGCCGCCGCCCGTCGAACCGGTGGCGCTCATGCTGCCGCACGGAGACAATCTCTTCGCGCTCCGGCGCGGCACGTCGCTGACGGTAAAACCCCGGCACGCGGGCTATCCGGTGCTCGACTGG
>JAGVPR010000215.1 GCA_020052115.1 Candidatus Eiseniibacteriota bacterium | reverse complement strand
TGTCGAAATCGGGCGCGGACCATCAGAACAGCGGGCTGATTGATCTGAGCGGCGGGAACCTGACGATCACGCAGAGCGGCACCACGCCGAGCTTCACGAACGCGGGGCTCGTCCGTATCGGGGCGGGCAGAACGCTGTTCGCCGGCTCCGGAGCGTTTGCCAACACAGTTGCCGGAACGCTGGCCGGATCGGGAACATTAGACGTGGTGGTCAGCGCCTTCACCAGCTCTGGGACGGTCAGTCCCGGGGTGTCGCCCGGGTCTCTGACCATCAATGGCGAATTGCCCCAAGAATCCGCATCTCACATCGCGCTCGAGGTGGGAGGGCATGCCCCGGGGGCCGAATTCGACCGCCTCGTCATCACGGGGCACGCGACTCTCGCGGGGCAGCTCGATCTGAGCCTCGTGAACGGATTCGTCCCGAGCCCGGGAGACACCTTCCCGGTCATCTCCTGCGGTTCGTTCGAAGGGGCGTTCACCATGCCCTCGAGCGTCGGGGACGGCTTGTTCTTCCTTCCTCTCTACCGCCCGCTGGGGATGACACTGCTCACGGTTCGGCAAACCTGGGACCCGCTGTCGCCGACGGGCGGTCCTCCTCAAGCTCGAAGCTCGCACTCGACGGTCTACGATCCCGCGACAAATCGGATGACGGTGTTCGGTGGATGCTCGGATTCCGGACCGCTGAGCGATGCTTGGGTGCTGACTAACGCCAATGGCCTCGGCGGCCCCCAAGATTGGACGCAGCTCTCGCCGACCGGCGGCCCGCCGCCGGCTCGCGCCGGGCACATCGCAGTCTACGATCCGGGAACCAACAGCATGATCGTCTTCGGCGGCGACGACGCTACCGGCGCCACGCCGGCGATGTTCGATGACATTTGGGTCCTCTCGAACGCGAACGGTCTCGGGGGGACTCCGTCCTGGACGCCCCTCGCCCCGACCGGAACGCCCGGTCTGCGAACGCAGCACACGGGCGTGTACAACCCGGCGACAAACCGGATCGTCATCTTCGGTGGCAATACGGCCGAGGGAAGCTGTCTGCAGGCGAGCGACGAAGCCTGGGTTCTTTCGAACGCGAACGGGACCGGCGGTACGCCCGTGTGGACGCAGCTCGCTCCATCGGGCAGTACACCATCCGCCCGCCGCTGGCACAGCGCCGTGTACGACCAGGCGACGAACAGGATGACCGTCTTCGGAGGGAGCATTCCGTGCGCGGCAACGGACAACGACGGCTGGGTTCTCGTGAACGCGGACGGCACCGCAGGAACGCCCGTGTGGGAAGCGCTGCCGCTGACGTCGGCCCCACCTCCGTCCAGAGCAGGTCATTCCGGCGTTTTCGACCCCGCGGTGAACCGGATGATCGCCTTCGGCGGACATGAGGCGGACGGCACCACGCTCAGCAATGCCTCGCTCTTCTTTACCCATGCGAACAACACGGGCGGGACGCCGAGCTGGGCCGCGATTCCACCGACACTCAGCGAGCCGGCCGCTCGGTATCTTCACAGCGCCGTCTACGATCCTGCCAATCGGCGGATGACGGTCTTCGGAGGCGTCTCCGGGACCGGACGACTCGGTGATGTCTGGGTCCTGACGCTAACGGGTGGAAATGGAGAGGTTGTTGATGTGCCGGAAGTCGATGATCCTGCGTCGGTGCTTCCGGCGCGCACCGGGTTCCTCCGTTCACCCTTCCCGAACCCCGGACGCGGGGCCACGGAGTTCTCCATCGAGGTCGCACAGGCCCGACAGCTCGATATCTCCGTCTACGACGTTTCGGGCCGGCGTGTCGCCTCAGTCTTCCGGGGTGGCCTCGAGCCGGGCGAGCACCGATTCGCGTGGGACGGTCGAACGATCGCGGGTGGCCAGGTCGCGGCAGGCCTCTATCTTGTACGAATGACGAGTGCGGGGCAGAGCGACATCAGGAGATACATTGTGGTCCGATGAGCAATGACGGGCCGGGGCGAACCCCGGCCCGCACAACGCCGCCGGCTGTGCTTTCCAGCCGGCTCAGTACACGAATCCCGAGAACCCGAGGATCACGCCGAAGCGGTCGCCGTCCAAGGACTCGCCTTTGATCGGATTCCCCTGTTCGTCGGAGGTGTCCTCGAAATCGACGGAGTCTTTCGTGTAGACCGCGCCGACCTTCATCGCAAAGTGGTCCACGAGGCGGATCATCACGCCGCCTCCGACCTCGAAGCGGTACATCGAGGCGTCCTCCTCGACGGACAGACCGCCCCCCCGGACGCGCCCAGCGAATACAGGAACCCCGCGCTGACGAACGGATACGTCCGGCTATCCTCGGGGCCGAAGTAGGCGTGGACCGCCGGCCCGATCGAGAAGGTCGTCGTGTTGTCCGAGCCGATGCTCAAGCGATGGTACTGAACCGTGCCGCCCATCGCGATGCCCCTCGCGACGAAATACGCGGCCTGGGGGGCGATATCGAGGGAACTGAGGCGCTTGCCGTCCTCGTCATACAGGTCGCCGCCAAAGGACGAAAACTGCATCCCCCCTCCGATCTCGAGGGAGCCGCGTGAAATCTCATCCGCGAAGGCCGGCGACGATGCCACCGACGCCATGAGCACTGGAAAGAGCCACAACATCTTCATGAGACATTCCCTCCGAGCGTCCACTGCGGCGAGAGCCTCCTCGCGTGTGACGGACCACGCGGGAGAAAGCGCGTCGCCGCGCGCGCGGGCGGACTCTAGCAACACGAGCGTGGCACGTCAATCACTCACCAAATGTGAAGCACCGCGTCGTGATCGAATGGGGTCGTGAGCGTCCTCGTGGCTCCTCCCTCGACCGCCCCGCCCGGCACCGTGGCGCCGGTGGAAGGGTCGAGCCATTCCAAGGTCATCGTCCCCGGCGTCCGCGTCAGGTCTACGACTACCGGTCTCGCTGTCGGCAGGTAAACGAGAAACTCCGCCCCGGGCGCCGCGGGGCGCGCGAGGCAGAATCCGGACGAGGCGAGGTCGCCGCGCGGGACCAGCGAGGTCAAGTCCACCCTGGCCGCCAGGGCCGCCGCATACCCCATGTTGAGTCTAACGTCCTCCCATCTTGCGTCATTCGTCTCGGGGGACGGGGGATAGAGCCACGTGTTGTCGTAAGGATCCATGAAGACCGGGTTCAGCCCCCTCATGAAGCTCTTCCAGACCCAGGCTCGGTCCCCTCCGATGCCCCAGATGTGGTCCGTGTCGGTCAGGATCACCTTCTCGGTCTTCGCCGCCGGAGGGTTCTCGTCGTATCCGCCGCTCGCGTTCGGTGAAATCCAGTCCGCCGGGCTCGCCTCGACATCGCTGTTGAGCCCGCCGGGCCAGTTTACGGTCATTCCGACCGGGTGCCGCTTCGGCTTGCCGGCCTCGTAGCGTTTGATGAACCGGATCATGCTGTACTGCCACTGCGTGGACGCCTGGTCACTTTCGTTGCAGATCTCGAACAGCACGTTGTCAAGATCGTTCACGGCGTCGATCACCCTGGCGACGTAGCCCTCCTCGAGCGCCACGATCGTGGGATCCTCGAGTCTGTGGACACTTCGCCCGCCGCCGCGCCGATTCGGATCTCCATCAACGCCGTTGATGTTGTTGTCACGATGATAAGGATGCCCGCGCCACGGCTCCTCCCACTCCAGGCCCTTGTTCTCCACGCTGAATCCGTTGAAGAGCATGAGGCTCACGTAGATCCCCTTCTCCCCTGCCTGGATGGTCCGACTCCGGAGTCGCTCGAAGTACGTGGGATCGAACCGCGTGAGATCGAAACGCGGCTGTCCGTCCAGCGCCAGGCCCGGACCGGTCCGCAGGTAGGGCACGGGCAAGATGCGGTAGTGATACGGCATCCATGAGGCCCAATCGGCCTGTTCCCAGACCCAGAGCTTCGTGAAGTTGAGGTTGTGCGTCTCCAGAACCGAAAGATACCGATCGAAATCAAACGTCCTGGCAGGTTCCAGGCGACCTGCATCCTGGAAACTCGCCCAGGTGTGCAAACCGGTCAGGTAGACGGGCCTGCCCGCGTCGTTGACGAAGTATCTCCGGTTCGCGGGGCTGATCCTCAAGGGCCCGCGTGCAGGGCCCGCGCGCGCAGGAGCCGGTGTGACGATCGGCGGCTCGCGCCCCGGCTCCTCACGCGAACCTCGAGCGAGCGCGCTCTCACCATCGTCACGAATCCACCTGTAGATGATAATGTCTCCCATCCGCGGCGACTTCTTGCTGTAGACCAGCTCCGCACGCCGATCGGGGATGCCGTTCTCGACCCAGTCGCTCAGGTACGGCCTTCCGCTGGATGCGTTCGCGGTTCTCACGACGATGAAGTCGATTCCCTTCGCCTCGATGTAGCGCAATGCCGTCTCCGAATCCGACCAGGGGAAGGGGACGTATGCCGCGCGAGCCTGAAACGCCACGTTCGTGGCGGTGTCCATGATCGTCTTCGGGCGAGCATGGAGGTTCCCGAGCCACTCCCCGGCCCGCTTGACGATCCGGCTCTGCGGGCCCCACATCGCAAGGTCGGGAACGTCTCCGATGCCCCGGTACGAGATGAGGGCGATGGCCGCCACAGCGGCGGGTGTCACGCTCCTGGCGGCGAGCGAGCGGAGCACCGCGCCCCTTCGGATAGCGCCGAGCGTCGCGAGCACCCATTTGGAGAGTTCCACGATCCCCTCCGAGGCCCAGATGATCAGGGTGGGGAGGAAGATGAAGTAGTACCGGAGGGCGACCCACGCGACCACCGACAGGAGTCCCAAGACCATGCTCACGGGAACCATCAGGAGTGCGAGCTGAGCGAGAATCCGGTCGCGCTTCCACGACTTCGTGAACATGCCGAGGATCACGAGCCAGAGGAGCAAAGGCGATCCGAACGCGGTCTTCGAGAGGAGCACGTGCACGAGCCGCGGGAGGTTTCTCTTCGCGGCGAACAACGCGTAGGGAACGACGTCCCGCACGGTCGGACTGGCGGACTCGATCGCCGAGAGGTTCGACCGCATGTAGGCCCCTTCTTCCTTCAGGTCCCGATCGACTGCGTAAGCCCCCTCGTCCACGCTCCGCCCGGCGACGATGGCGTTTCCGAGCACGTAGTTGATCGCGCTCTTTCCTTCGAATCTGAGCTGTCCCGTCGCGAGCGAGAGGAAGATGGCGTACGGGGCAGCAAGAACGGCGAATGTGCCGAGCAGCGCCCCGGCTCGCCGGAGCACGCCGGCGGCTCCCGTGCGGCAGCTGAGAGCGATGAGCGCGACGGCCATGAAGGGGAACATGAATGCTTCCGGACGCGTGAGGTAAGCGAGGCCGAATGCGGCCCCGGCCATCGTGCCGTCCCGCACGCGCCGGAACTTCAGCGACTGCAGCGTCCCGTACACGCCGGTGAAGATCAACGTCAGGTAGAGGCTCTCCGAATAGCCCGTCGCCGAGAGGTTGATGAGGAGAGGGTGAACGGCCACCAAGAGAGCGGCGACCGACGCGACCTTGCGACCGTAGGTCGTCCACGCGATGAAGTAGACGGGAACGACGAGCAGCGCTCCGAAGACGATCGAAACCAGGCGCGCGGCTGTCCCGAAGTCTCGCGTGAGTGCGGAGAAGGCCGCTATGAGGAGCGGGAAAAGGGGCGGGAAGAGGAGCTGCGTGCCAGGCGTGGCGATGCCGACGTACCCGCGGCCGCCGACGAAGTTTTCAGCGATCCGTGCGTATTCCGCGCCTTCGGTGTCAATCACGCCGGTGCGGAAGTGGAGCCAGATGAGCCGGAGCAGGAGCGCCAGGAGCGAGATGAAGAGGATCTGGCCGGCGGAGATTCTATCGGCCGCACCTCGCTGCCTCCGAGCGAGGCCAGGGCCGGCCGTTCGCGCC
The DNA here is from genome assembly GCA_020052115.1 of Candidatus Eiseniibacteriota bacterium. Lineage (GTDB taxonomy): Bacteria > Eisenbacteria > RBG-16-71-46 > JAGVPR01 > JAGVPR01 > JAGVPR01. The sequence continues at coordinate 8,788 of JAGVPR010000215.1, read as the reverse complement.
GCCGGAGGAATAGGCGCCGGCGATCTACGCTCGTCGAGCTCCAGCGGGCACATCGTTCTCCCTCGCAGTCGCCCGATCGATGACCTGGGCTGTCTGTCTCCCTTCCGGCGAGTCGCTCTCGGACGACGCGCGCATGAGCGGCGACGCGGGGGCGGGAGGATTGACGATCGTGTTGGCGTTATGTTTGTTGGAGTTGAATCTCGAAAATCCTAGGAAGGCGACGAAATCGCCTGCGGATGATCCTGCGGTTCGCGCTACCGTTCGGTCTTCACGCGCAGAGCCACCGGCGGTCTGGTTCGGGTATCATCTCGACGGCGCACGTCACAATACGAACATACCGGCGTGCGGCGTCGTGGTCAATTGCGAGTTGGTCTCGCTTGTGGTCTCGAGATGTCCGTCGCACCGCGTTACAGGAGGTCCGATTCTCCGATGTTGATCGCGGTCACTCGACCTGTCAGCCAGTCGCTTGCGCACTGCGAACTCACGCATCTCTCGCGTGAGTCCATTGACGTCGCGCTGGCCGCGGCTCAACATGCCGCCTACGAGCGGCTGCTGAGCTCCCTTGGCGCCGCACTCGTTCGCGTGCCTGCCGCGCACGAGCTTCCCGACGCGGTCTTCATCGAGGACACGGCAGTCGTCTTGGACGAAGTGGCGGTGCTCGCTCGTCCCGGAGCGCCGTCGCGCCGAGGCGAATCAGCGGCGGTCGCCCAGGCGTTGGCCAAGTACCGGCCCGTCCTCTGCATGAAACCCCCGGCGACCCTTGACGGGGGCGATGTCCTTCGGCTCGGCCGCTGCCTCTACGTGGGACGCTCGAGCCGCACGGACCAGCAGGGAATCGAGCAACTCGAGAGCCTCGTGGCGCCGTTCGACTACCGCGTCGTCCCGGTCGAGTTCACCGGGTGTCTCCACTTGAAGAGCGCCGTGACCGCTGTGGCAAACGGGCTGCTGCTCCTGAACCCCGACTGGATATCAGCAGCGGCGTTCCCCACATGCGAGGCGATAGCGATTGATGACCGAGAGCCCCATGGTGCCAATGCGCTGGAGATAGCCGGCGTAGTGATCCACCCGTCGCAGTTCCCGCGGACACGCGACCGCCTCGTTCAGTGCGGTCTTCGCGTCGCGTCAGTAGACTGCAGTGAACTCGCAAAGGCCGAAGGCGCCGTGACGTGTTGCAGTCTGACGTTTGAGACATCGTCGGCTGCCACCCAGACTGTCCGCACCGACGCGTGAGCGAGGCCGAGGAAGACGATGATGGCCACCCCGAAGGGTGGCCATCAATAGAACACGCCCTAGAACAGGGGTTGTTCCGCGTCAACGCATGATGACCGTCTTGGTCAACGCCGCGCCGGACGGCGAGAGCAACCGCACGATGTAGAGCCCTGATCGAACCGGCCTGCCGCCATCGTCCAGACCATCCCATGCAATGCGGCCGGCCCCGGCCGAGCGCGCACCTGCGAGCAGCACTCGTATGCGGCGGCCCTCGATCGAGTACACCTCCAGCCGGACCTCACCGTCCGACGGCGTCGCGAAGAAGATCTGCGCCTCCGACTGCAGCGGATTCGGCACGACCGCGACGCTGGCGAGCGCCGGAGGCGACCCGGAGTCCACGCCCACCGCGCCCGCGATGGTCAGCGTGTCGGTGGCGAAGACGTCGGACCAGATGCCGACCGACGTACGAGCACGGGCTTGTGCGACATGGATACCGTTGCCGAGCGAAGGCGAGGTCCATGAGAACGATTCCGAGTACCCGTTGAACGTCCCGTCGCCCGGCGATGCGGCGCTCCATGGCCCACCGTCAACACGGCACTCGACCGAGTCGATGGTCACGATTGTCTGATCGTGTGGAGGGAAGTAGTTCGACATGGGATTGAGATTCGGCAGCGTCATCACATCGGCAGCGCCGGTCCAGGTCGGTGTCGCGTTCGATGTCGGGTCGGGGCTGTACACGGCGAGTTGAACCGCCGGAGCGACATCGAGCGGTTCGATCACACTGTCCACGTCGAGATCGCGCCACCCGATCTGGTTGCGCGTGTCCGGGCAGACTCGTGTCGAGTCGTTCTGGTTCATGATGCACTGAACCGTTCCGCTCGGATTGTCCGGGGCGTTGAGATAGCCGGCGTACTCGAGGGCCGTGTTGTACTCATCGGTGTCCATGAAGATGTGGCCGGTCTCGTGCATCGGGACCACAGCGTAGTAACGCAGGAAGTTGTAAGCCCACGTGGAGTAGCGGGACATGTAGATCCACGGACCTCCGAAATAGGCCCACGCGTAGCCCCCTCCGGAAAAGAGGCCCTGATTCACCGCGGGGTTGCTGTCAGCGATGAAGATCGAATAGCACCAGTTCGTGTCGTAGAGGTCGCGCATCGCATTGTTGTAGGCGAAACACCTCTCGAAGGCATTGGCGCCGGCGTAGCCTGCGTTCGTCAGCGCTTCGCCGGCCCAAGTAGCATCATCGGTCATCGGGTTCTCGATCGGCACTCCGCTGACCGGCACGGACGTGTGGATGTCGAGCGTGAATGTGAGAAAAGCGCTCGGTCCGCCTTTCCGCACCCAGTTCGCGAGGCCTGACTGGACGCCGCCGAGCGTCTGATTCGTTTCGCTCGTAGTCCATTCGTAGGTCGCTCCCGCCGCTTCAAGAAGCCAGACGCCGACGACAGACGTTCCCGCCATGAACTCGCTGGTGTCGTAGTACTCGGCGCCGAGCGGCCGGTGAGTGTTGATAGCGGTTTGCGGACTTTCGAGGCCCTTGCCGAGGACCTGGGGCCGGCGTAGCGCATCCGGCCACACCCCGTGCAGCGGTTCGTCGCCGAGCCCCTGGGGTTCGAGCGCCAGGGAAGCGGACCACGCCATCCCGGCTCGTTCGGTCTCCCCGCCGAACTCACGCAGCGATCCGGCGTCCACTTCAGTCCTGTGGGCGGAAGTGATCCGCTCGATCACGGCGGCATCCGCCAACGCAGTCGCATCTGCGAAGACGACGGCCGATCGTGGCGGATAGACGATCGCAACGTGACCGCCTGCTCGCTCAAGATCCTGAGCGAAGGCGCGAACCGCAGCCGGACCGGAATCGCGAAGGACGACGAACGCGGAGGGGGCCGTCTCCCAGCCTGCCTGCGCCTTCGAGGCGGCGGGTCCCATAGCCGAGAAGAGCAACGAGAAGAGCGAGATCGTGGGTGCGAGTCCCGGGAGAGGTGTTCTCATGGCGGTCTTCCTCCTTGGGGCAGTGAGCACAACTCACGAGAGCGGCGCTACTCTGACAGGCCGATCCACAAGTCAATTCAGGTGGATTAGTCTACCACGCTCCTCCTCATCCGGCAAGCGCGGAGTGGATCCCCGCGCAGGTGTGCAGATCGCACTGCCTTGGATTCACCCAGCTACTTCCAGTTTCCGAGAGCGATGAAGGGGCCCCAGGTAAATGGATGGTCCACGCTGCCTTGCGCGCGCGCTTCGCGAGCTTCTTCAGCTGGACTCTCCGCATCGCCTCGGGCAGGACCTCGTCGGAGCGGCCATAGAGTTGCCCCATCATCACAGCCGTGGCCTCATCACTCACGGGCCACAAGGCGCTCACCACCGTCCGGGCTCCCGCCATTTGAAAGGCCAGCCTCAAGCCATACACACCCTCACCCTCGGCGACCTCTCCCAGACCGGTCTCACAGGCAGAGAGCACCACCAACTCCGTCCCCTCAAGGTCCAGCGCCGAGACCTCGTAGGCGGTCAAGATGCCATCCTCTGCTCCCGCGTCGTCAGATCCCTCACCGTGCAGGTTGGCCCCAGCGAAGAAGAGCCCCGAAAGGAGCAGAGGATTCTCATCGAAGTAACTCACGCCCGGCTGCACTCCGGCGGCTGACCCCTCACACTGGGTCAGAGACTTGGAGAGAGCTTCCGTCAGCACAACCCCGGCCGAGTCCGTCTTGCCTGCGGTCAGCAGTGCCTCGGCCTCGTCCATCAGCTCCTGCCAGCTCGCACCGGCGGCAGTGGCAGCCGAGACAAGGAGGGAAACGAGGATCGCCGCAAATAAGCACTTTCGCGGTTTCATTGCGTCATCTCCAATCTCCGTAGCCGTTCGCCTGCACCCGCGTTGATGTGGCGTGCCTGGCTGTGGTGTTCACGGTCGCGCTCTTCGGTCCGACGGCCAAGGATAACCGCCCTCGGGGGATTTCCCGACCAACTTCCCGCGGAGAATCGTGTATTGATGAGCGGCGAGGATGAGCGGGTCGGGTACGGAGGAGACAGGCCGCCCGAGCCCGCCATGGTAGGTTAATACCGATTAAGCGACCAAGCTGGTTCCTGCGGCATCAGTCCGGCCTTCCAATGGAAGGAGCCACGCGATGACGGTTCATTCATGTCCTGTCCCATTCCGATTCCGCTACCTCATGGTCGTGCTGGCTTCAGGAGCGCTCCTCCCGACGGTGCGGGGGGCCAGCGCATCGGATGCGCGGTCGGGTATGGTCTATTCGTTGGAGGGGGATGTATTCGTGACGCGCAGCTCCGGCCAGGTGATTCCGGCCGAGGGATTCGTCTTGCAGGAGGGAGATACCCTTTGGGCCAAGTCGGGCGGCGTCTGTCGCGGTTTCACACCGGAGGGCGAGTCGTTTTCGCTTGATGGCCCCGCCCAACTCGTCTTCGCGACGACCCGGGCCGGAGATGGCGGTCCGGGAGTCACGGGCTGGATCTCCCAGGTGCTCTCTCAGTGGGTCGGCGAGAGCAGGCGGCGACCCCTCACGACTCGCTCCGTGCGAAGCTGGGAAGAGTCCAAAGACGCCTGCACTCCGATCGCCCCGGCCTCCGACGGAAAGGTCCGTTCAAAGAACGCGACATTCTATTGGACCACGATTCCGGGAGTTGACCGCTACCTCCTGACGATCGTGCCGTCTCGCGGGGCCGAGGAAACCCATGTGGTTCGAGGCCACAGCTACGTCCAGCGCGAGCTGGAGCCGGGGGGCGAATACGTCTGGCGCGTGGCTCCGGTCATCGAAGGAGTGGATCTCCAGGGGCGCTGGAGGGCCCTCCGCGTTCTGACTCCCGATGAGGAGAAATCTCTGGCGGCCGCGATCCAGGGAAAGCCTGACATCGAGGCGGGCATCCTCCTTCTTTGTGCCGGGCTTCACGACGAGGCCGTGGATCGGCTCGATGCCGCTGTGGGCGGCGTTGAGCGCCGGTCTGCATTGCGGTGGCGAGCCGAGGCATTGTCCGCCATGGGGCAGTACGCCGCCGCCTACTCTGACATAGTGCAGACATTCACGAAGCCGTGAGACTCGCATCGCTCATCGCGAAGCGGAGCAGGCTGCCTGCGAGCATCCGCCGATTGTCGGCGCTGCTGGTCCTCATCCCGCTGGCGTATTTGCTGCGGCCGCTCTTCTGGGATCCGCTTGACTTGCGATTCTACGACTTCTTTCAGGCGCGCTGGCGGAGCCATCCGTGGAACGAAGTCGTCGTGGTGGGCATTGACCGGGCGACCCGGACCGAACTCCTTCAACGACCGGTCCATCCCTTGTCTCGACATACGGGGGAGCACGCCGCCATGATCCGCGCGCTCGATCAGTCAGGGGCCCGGGCGATCGTCTTCGATCTGAGCTTCTCGGAAGACGCCTTCGCCGATCCGCCGAGCGATCTGATTGATGCCATCCGATCCAGCGGCAACGTCCGCCTGATCTGTTATCTCGATGAGCAGCGCGTGGCCGGCCCCCATGGCACGGAGAGGCGACTCGTTCAGGTGCGCCTTCCCCAGAAAGACCTTGTGGACGCCTCAGTCGGCGCCTTTCTGACGGAGGCGCAACTCGACCGCGACGGCACACTACGCCGCATGGTCCCCGATTCCCGCCTGCGCCGCCTCGGTTACATCTCGCTCGCAGAACACCTGAGCGGGCAGAGGATCCTCCGGCCCGTCCCGATCGCTTTCCCCGGAGTCGATTGTCCCGTTCCGGAGATCTCCTACAAGGACCTCATCGCCGGGACACCGGAAGCTCGCGCAGCCGTTCGGGGCCGGATTGCCTTCATCGGTCAGGTGGGCGATGTGCTCAGCGATTTCGTTCAGGTTCCGGTCCCGCAACGCCTTTCCGACGGCAACGTCGCCCGCGGCCTTCCCGGCGTTGCGGCGCTGGCGGCCATGACCGAGACGTTGTTCAAGGGATCTCCGATTCGTGATGCGCCGTCATGGCTGGCGTTTCTGTGGAATGTGGCGTGGTGTGTCCTTGCGGTTCTGGTGAGCCCTCGGCGCAGGCCATGGTTCGCGGCGCTTGTCCTCGCGGGCATCACGGCGGGCTCTCTGACGATTGCCGGCTATCTGCACTCCTTCCTCGGGTACGTGTTACCCGGAGGTTTGCTTTTCGGGTGTCTCTTCCTCACGAGCGCGAACTGCCTGGTAGCGGGCCATGTCGAGACCAATCGGATCTTGCACGTCGAGCAGGCGGAGAACGAGCGGGTCCGCAAGGAACTCGAGACGGCGCGGCGCACCCAGGTCGCGCTTCTCCCAAAGGAAATCCCCTCGATCCCGGGGCTCGATGTGTGGGGGGTGAACCTGAGCTCCCTCGAGGTCTCGGGCGACTATTTCGACGTCGTTGACTCAACGACGACCGGCGACCTGCTGCTTGTCATCGCCGATGTGTGCGGGAAAGGGCTTCCCGCAGCGATCATCATGTCGAATGTTCATGCGGCGCTTCACAGCAGCCTCGGGCGGGACCGGCTCGATCCAGCTCGGATTGCCGAAGACCTGAACCGTCTACTCAATGCGCACATCGCCGCCGGCAAGTTCGTCACCTTCTTCATCGGGGCGGTGGAGAAGGAAACCCGCCGGTTCCGCTACGTGAGCGCTGGGCACGAGCCGCCCCTGCTCTTGCGGCGCGGTCACGAGACGCGGCTCCTCGACGTGGGCGGCCTCCCGCTGGGCCTGTTCCCGGGATCGAGCTACCGAATCGGTGAGGAGGAGCTGGAGGACGGTGACCTCCTGTGTCTTTACACGGACGGCGTGACGGAGGCCTCGAATCTCAAGGGTGAGTTCTTCGAGCGGGAGCGCCTGGCGGAGACACTTCACGCGGTGCTGGATCGGGGCGCGCGGGAGGTGGTCGAGGAGATCGTCCGTTGCGTCGAGCGATTCTCCGGGCAGAAGCGACAGGATGACGACGTCACACTCGTCGTGCTGCGTGTGGGCAGTCTCGTGCCGGCATCGCCGGGTGATTGTGCGTCATCATCAACCGGTCTTGGGTAGGCAGGAATCGCGAAGCACACGAGTTGACCGATTCATGCCCATGACGAAGTCCGCCCGGCCATGAACGCAGCAAGGAAGATCCCATGTCGAGAACCCCGCCCGCTGATCGTTGTCATGCTTCAACCCGTCCGTCCGGTTGTCTTCGGGGAGTACCGCAAGAAACCAGTGGAAACTCTCCTTCATTTCGTGTATACTCTTTCACCAAGCAGAATGGGGGGGGGTAATCCGGGCGCCGCCTGCTCGCCCTGAATTTCTGCCCAATCCGTCTCTTCATTCTCGGCCCGCCTGGCCGTACGAATGAAGATCATCTTCCCGCCATCTCCCGTGTCAGGAGGCGGTCATGATTTTCCGCGCCGCAGCGCTCGTGCTATCTGTCCTCCTTGCCCAAGCTCTCGCCGGACCGGTTCTCGCAGCCGAGATGCCCGAAGCGCAGGGCCCGTTCAGCCCCAGCGCCTGCGGGTCGTTGGCAGAACCAACCCCGTGCATTCCGGAGGCGGACTACGCCGCTCTCGCCAGGTTGCCGAATGTGGAAGCTGGGTCGATCGCGAAGTTTGGGACCTCGCCAGCGCTCTTTCCGCTCTTCGCGTGGCCGCTCCAGAAGGACACCGGTGAAGGGATCTCCATGGGTCCCTACCCAGACGAGGGCGCCGGCAGTCTGGTCATGGACTACATGGGCGGAGGCCGCTCCTACGACACTCATGCGGGCACCGATTTCGGTGTCCTCAATTTCCACGCGATGGACCGCGGGGAACCGGTTCTGTCGGCGGCTGCCGGGCGCGTATTGGCGACGGCCTACATCAATGCTGATCGCAACTATCAAGCCCCCTTTGGACCGGCCAACTACATCCTCGTGGAACCTGGACGGGACGCGTGTAAACGCCGGTTGAAAAGCGCGGCACGTGTCGGGGCGGTTGAAAACCGCGGCACCCCTTGCCGCCGTCCGGAAGTAGTCCAGATTCCTCAGGGATTCTCCCTGAGGGACCTGGACCCGATCATCCGGAGGCCTGGAGGTGTACACGGACATGCAGCAATGGGCCGACATCCGCCGCCGCGTCCTGCAGGAAGGCGTCAGCAAGCGCCAGATTCTGCGTGAGACGGGCATGCACTGGACCACGTTGGAGAAGATCCTGGCGCACAGCCAGCCCCCGGGCTACCGGATGAAGGAGTTCCGCCAGAAGGGGAAACTGGGGCCGTATGTGAACTTCATCCGCCAAATCCTCGCCCAGGACAAGCAGAGCCCCAAGAAGCAGCGGCACACCGCGAAGCGGATCTTCGATCGGCTTCAAGCCGAGGGCTACACCGGCGGCTACACCGTGGTGAAGGAGGCGGTGAGCGAGATTAAGCGGACCAGCAGCGAGGTCTACATGCCGCTGGTCCACCGCCCTGGAGACGCCCAGGTGGACTACTTCCACGCCCTGGCCAAGCTGGGCGGCACGCTCGAGAAGGTGGCGATCTTCCTGATGGCGCTGCCGTACAGCGACGCGTTCTTCGTAACCGTTCTGTGATGCCCGTACTGCCGCCCGCCTGAGCTACGTGTCACGCTGCCCGGCATGAGACCACGTCAGGATCCCCGGAGGATGGAAGCGC
>JAGVPR010000172.1 GCA_020052115.1 Candidatus Eiseniibacteriota bacterium | reverse complement strand
TCCGATCTGCCGTCATCGGAAGGTCGAGCGCCGTGCGCCGGCAAACCGCGTCGCGCCGGGCGAGGCGAACGACGGCGAGCCCCGCCCACGGAACGAGAGCGAGCGCCGCGATGACGGGAGGGGTGAGGCCGAACGGAACAACGGCGTAGCGGTACGCTTCGAGCGGAACGACGGCGAAGAGCACGAGCGTCGTCGCGAGGGCCCGGGGCACGGAGAGGAAGATCCAGGGCGCGAAGAGCGCCGCCAGGAGGAGAGGGAGCGCCTGCGGCAAGAGCAGCGCGGCGGCGAGGACGGCCGCTTCTGCGGCCGCGAAGAAGACGAGGAAACGCCCCGGAGGCCAGGCCGCGGCCCTACCGGCCGGCATCACGGATACCCCAGGCGCCGCACGAAATCCCCTTCGCGGCGCCACTTCTCCTTCACGTGCACGGTGAGCTCGAGATAGACCGGCCGTTCGAGGAACGTCTCGATCTCGGCTCGCGCTTCGGTACCGACGCGCTTCAGGGCGACTCCGCCGCGCCCGATGAGGATCCCCTTCTGCGACTCCTTCTCGACCCAGATCACCGCCTTGATGTGATCCTTGCGGCCTTCGCGCTCCGAGAAGTCCTCGATCTCGACGGCCGCGGCGTACGGCACCTCTTCGGCGAAGATCTTGAAGATCTTCTCGCGGATGATCTCTGCGACGAAGAATCGTTCGGGCCGGTCCGAGAGCTGGTCGCCGGGATAGAGCGGAGGCGACACGGGGAGGAGCTTCGCGCACTCCGCCTCGAGCACCTCGACGTTCGCACCGTCGCGCGCCGAGATCGGAACGACCGCTCCCCACGCGAACGCTTTCGACGCCCGCTCGATGAGCGGCAAGAGCGTTTCCTTCCGGGCCACCCCATCCACCTTGTTGATCGCGAGCACCGCCGGGCGGCCCGCGGCCCTCACGCGTTCGATCAGCGCGGCCGGCCCCCCGAGCATGTCGGGCCGGGGCTCCGCGACCACGCAGAGGACATCGGCGCCGGCGACCGTCTCCGCGATCTCGCGCATCATCGCCGCATCGAGCGCGTTCGGCGCCGAGGTGAGGAGCCCCGGCGTGTCCATGAGCACCATCTGGTAGGCCGGGCGATTCACGATGCCGAGCACTCGGTGCCGTGTCGTTTGCGGTTTCGAGGTCACGATCGAGATCTTCGCGCCGAGCAGCCGGTTCGCCAGCGTGGACTTCCCCACGTTCGGATAGCCGACCACGGCCACGTAACCCGCGCGAAACGGCTCGGTCATCTTGCCTCCGCCCGCCGATCCTCGAGCGCCACCGCGGCGGCGGCGGCGAGCAGGAAGGCGGCCGCGCTCGTGACGAGCACGATCAGCTTGCGCTTCGGCCAGCTTCGCTTCTGGGCCGGGACGGCGCGGTCGAGGACCTGGATCGTCGGCGTGTCGCGAGTCTCCTGGATCTTCGCTTCCTCGTACTGCGCGACGAGGAGCGCGTAGACCTCCTCCTGCACCCTGACCTCGCGGTACAGACGCGCCAGCTCCATGCCGACCGCGGGTAGCTTCCCGATCTCGCGCTCGACGGAGAGCAGCTCGAGCTCCTTCTGCCGCAGCTCGCTCGCTCCGGGGGTCAGCACCTCGCGAAGCATGGACAAATCCACCTCGAGGGCGATCTTCCTGGCCATGACGCTCGCCGCAGCGTCCATCGCCGCCGCTTCCGAACCCGGAAGGAGCGGCGCGCTCTGGCTCTCCTGGTAGAGCCTCAGCGCTTCTTCGGCCGACGCCAGATCCCGGCGCGTCTCCCCGATCCGCTGCTCGATGAACGCGCGCGTGCGCCCGCCGGTCGTCGTGCGGACCTCGCGGTTGAAACGGTCGAGGAGCTCGACGTGGCGGTTCGCGATATCGGCCGCGCGCTTCGCCTCCCTGTCGAACACCGTGAGCACGACGATCCCCTCGTCGGTCACGCGCGACGTGGCGCGATCGTTGAGCGTCCGGAGCGCTTCGTCGCGGGTGCGGGTCTTGTACTGCTTCTCGAGGCCGAATTCCTCCACGATCGGATCGCGCACCGTGCGGCTCTCGAGGATGGCGGACATCAGATCGCTCGTGGTGTTCGAGCCGGCAAGCCGGAAGCCCGGGATGCGCGCCTTCTGCAGCATCGCCGAGATGCCGATCAATCCGGCGCCGCCGTCCTCATCGGGAGGCAGGAGACTCGTCACCGAACGATACCGGCTGGGGATGACGAAACTCACGCCCGCCGCGAGGACCGCCAGCGCAAGCGTGTTCACGACGACGAAGCGCCGCCGCGTCCAGACCGCGCGCGTCACGCGCACCAGATCGAGCCGGTCCTCCATCCGTCCCCCTCAGCGGTTTCGCACGGTGTCAATGATCAGATAGATGGTGGCAAGCTGGCTCACGATCGCGACGGCCTCGCGCGTCGTCTGCCACCACGAGCTGCGCTTCGATTCCGGGACCCAGATCACGTAGTCCTCGGCGATCGCGCCCGCGTCCGAGGCGGGGACGAACGCACCCAGCTCCCCGCGGGCGACGCGGACGCGGCCGCTGTCAGCGCGCTTCGTGAGCCCGCCAGAGGCCTCGACGTAATCATGCCAGTCATCCCCCGGCCGGTAGGCGACATGTCCGGGCCGTCGCACCTCGCCGAGCACGCGCACGGTGCCGCGCGAGAACGGCACGATGACGCGGTCGCCATCGCGAAGCCGCAGATCCCGGCCGTCCTGTCCCAGCTCCCGGAAGTCCACCGAGAGCGGCACGCGGTCCGTGAGGCCCCGCATGCGGTAGTAGTCCAGTTCCCCTTCGCTCAGGAGCGCGAGCGGCGTGGACTGGATCCTCTGAGCCCGCGGATCGAAGGCCGACTCCGCCGGGCGCGCGCGGAGAACAACCGCGGTCGCCACTGAGGCCCGCGACGTGAACCC
>JAGVPR010000124.1 GCA_020052115.1 Candidatus Eiseniibacteriota bacterium | reverse complement strand
TGCGGGCCACGCGGCGCGCGTGCATCGCGGCGATCTTCATCGCTCAGGCCGCGGGAGGCCTCGTCGCCTGGGGGCTCGATCTTCGATTTCCGTTTTCGCAGGCGTCTCGCGTGGCGGGGTTCATCCGGAGGGAGAGGTTGGACGCGCAGCCGCTCTACGGCGACCGCGCGCCGCCGGCGTCCTCGTTGCAGCCGTACCTCGACGAACCGATCGCCTACCTCGCGGACGGGCGCCGCGGCGGGTTCATCGTGTGGGGGCCGGCCATGTGGTCGAAGATCCCGGATCGCGAGCGGATGTGGTCGAATCTGCTGCGCGAGACCCTCGACTCGGAGCGGCGAGAGGCCCTGCTGATCCTGAATTACCCGGTGGACAGCGCACCGCCTCGCTACCGGTTCCGGGAGATCCGCCGCTTCACGGGGAGCCTCGTAGGCGACGAGGACTATTTCCTCTACGAGCTCGAGTGGTGAACGGCGGAGCCGGTACCGGGTCCGGCCCCGCCGCTCTTATGCTGATCTCTAGTTGACTCGAACGACACGAACAGTGCGCGTCACATCGGGAGTCCACAACCGCACCCAGTAGGCGCCGCTGGCCACGCGCCTTCCGGAATCGTCGCTTCCGTCCCAGAGCGTCTCGTGCCAGCCCGCGGCCGACGGCGCGGTCGTGAAGCGCCGCACGAGCCTTCCCTGCGGATCGTAGACGCCGAGGCGGCTTGTGGAAACCGCCGGCACGAAGTAGCGGATTCTCATCGAGCCCGGCGCGGGGTTCGGACCCGCGAGGAGGCTCGCCGCCGCCGGCGGCACGAGCGCGGCCACGCCGGTCGTGCTCGTCACGGTGAATGAGGTAACGGGGCCGAACAGACCGCGCCCCTCTGCATCGGCAGCGTAGGCGCGCCAGAAATACACGCCGAGATCGAGCGGGCCGGTGACCCACGTGGTCGTTCCCGTTCCCTGGACGATCCCGTCGGAAACCTCGACGATATCCGTCAGGTCGGAGTCGCGATAGATGCGGAAGCCGTACGTCAGAGGATCGCTTTCGGGATCCGTCGCATTCGTCACCGTGAGGGTGACGGGCGACGAAACCTCGGCGCCGTTACCGGGAAAGAACGCGACCGGAGCCGAGGGCGCCTGATTCGCGCTTCCGGCGTTGGAGAGGAGGAAGTCGTCTATGCCTCCCTCGATGACGTCGTTCGCGGGGGCGGCGTCCGAGGCCTGCACGCGGAACCGCACCTGGTGCTCCAGCGCGATGTAGTCCTCCACGTTCAGCGCGAGTTCCTGCCAGATGGGCGTCACGGAGTAGTCGCCGCTGTAGATGAGGTTGACCCAGCTCGCGCCGCCATCCGGCGAGACGTCAATGCGGAAGAAGTCGCCGGCAGGATCATCGCCGTTGTCACGCTGCCCGCAGAAGTAGTTCACGGTGAACCGCACGCTCGCGTAGCCGGAAAGATCGTAGTCGGGTGAATGGCTCGCTGCGATGCCGGTGTCCACGTCGTCCGTGCCCTCCAGGCCGGCGGGGTTCTGCGCCGTGATCCAGGCGCTGACGCCCGGCGCCGGCGTACTGTCATCGCCCGGCTGATACGGCGTTGCGACCGGATCCACGCGCACGAAGGCGCCGGTGACGGCGGTGTGCGTGGCGTCCTGGGTCCACTCCTCCCCCGCATCCTCGAAATCGTTCGCGAGGATCGCGGGGAGCGTGCCGACCTGCATCATGAACGGCGTCTCGGTGTGGATGCCGCCATCCGCATCGGTGATGACCGTGAAGGTGACCCGCCGTCCGCTCGGACACCCTCTCTCGACGATGACGCCGAACGGATCCGCCGTGTTGGTCCAGCTCGCGCTCGGCCCCACGGTGCCCGCGGTCGAGAAGGCATCCGTGAGGACGATGTACGGATCATCGCAGAGAAGGCGGACGGTGGCATTCTCCAGGCTCGAGACCACGCCGTCGTTCTCGATCGTCACGAGAAGGTCGGCTGTTTCCTCGGGGTCGAGCCGGCCGTTGCCGTCGCCGCCGGAGACCGCCAGGCTCGTCGCCGACGCCGTCGGGCCGGCGATCTGCGCGAGGTAGATGACCGAGTACAGGTTCTCCGCGATGAGCCCGTCGCGCTCGGACGGATCGGGCCAGAAGTCCGACCCGCCGACCTCGGTCGTGAACGAGAAGATCTTCGGCTTCGTCGTCTGCTCACCGTACGCCCAGTCGAAGAACCCGCCATTGACGCTGTAGAGAATCTCCGGCGCCTGGCCCGTTTGGTAGCCGTTGTCACGGATCCTCTCGGCGGCGATCGCGCGGAAGATCGCATCGTCGGGCGTGTGGTTCAGCGTGTAGCCCCACGGGAAGAGGATCATCCCCGCCACGGAGTGGTAGGAGTCGTGCGTGACGAAATCGTGGGCGTTGATGAGCCCCATCATCGCCTGGTTCTCGGCCTCGCTGCCGGCCGAGGGGCCGCGATAGACGTCGCTGCACGGGTCGGTGGACGAGCCGCTCCCTACCCATTGGAACGGGTAGTTGCGGTTGGGATCCACGCCGAAGCAGGATCCGTTGTTGCGGCGGTTCTTCCGCCACAAGCCGCCGCCGTTGGGATTCGTGGTCTCGTTGTAGACGAAGCCGTCCACGTTGACCAGCGGAACGAAGTAGATCTGGCGGTTGTCCACGAGGAAGCCGGCGGTCGGATCGGTCGCATAGTTCTCGCAGAGGTAGCGAGCGAAGTAGAGAAGCACCTCGACCGTCATGATCTCGCGCGCGTGGTGCATCGCGTCGTACAGCACCTCGGGCTCGGCCTCCTGGACGCCCGGGTTGTCGGAGATCTTCATCGCCCAGATCGTCCGGCCTTCGAGCGTCGTCCCGATCGAGAACGGCGCGGTCGTGATGTTCGGGTACTGCGAGTGGAGGAGATTCATCTCCGCCACGGTCTCTACGTAGGTGTGCCAGACGCCGTAGTCCACGGCGTCCTTCTGCCGCTCGGCGTAGAAGCGCTCGAGGTCCGGCACGAGGATCGTGGTCTTCCATCCGAGATCGTTCAGCTTCTGGGTGATGGAAGGCCGAGACAAGAGCACCGCATCACCGTCTCCGCGGCCCATCAGCTCGAGATCGAGGTCCACCGCAAGAGCGTCCTGCAGCTTCGTGCCCTCCGGGAGCAGAATCTGGATCTTCTGGTAGGGCTCGGCGGCGGCCATGCGGACGCAGGCGGCGCCGAGACACATGAGGGCGAGAACGAAGAGCGTGATGCGGCGCATGGTGTTCCTCCTCCACATTGGGCCCGGTGCGCTGCGGAATCGTGCAACGATCATAACACATCCACGCGGTAATTCCAAGCCCTGAGAGAGGATACGCGGGCGAAGCGGCGGCCGGGGCAACGGATACCGCGTTGCCTGAGGCGCACCGAGGCCTTAGGCTAGAGCCCCTATGGAATTCTGGGACGAGGAGCTTCCCGAAGATGTCGCGTATACGCGGCGCCTGAGCCTCATTCAAATGGGGCGCCGCTTGCTGCCGCTTTTCCGGCCGCATCTCCGGCTCTTCATCATTGGATTCGCGCTCTTGTTGATCTCGGTGGGGGCCGAGCTGGCCGGCCCGATCGTCTTGCGTCGCCTCATTGACCGGGACATAGCATCCGGCTCGCGCGACGCGATCCTCCGGAGCGCCTCGCTCTATGCGGCGCTCTTCGTCGTCGGAGCCGCCGCCGGCTTCTTCCAGGTCGTCGCTCTCACGCGAATGGGACTCGGCATCGTAACCGGGCTCAAGAAGCTTCTCTTCGGGCACCTGCTCGGACTCTCGCAGGCCTACTTCGACAAGAACCCGCCGGGGCGGCTCATGGCCCGCGTGGAATCGGATGCCGAGCGGCTCCAGATGCTTTTTTCCGAGGTCGCGCTCGCGATCGTGCGGACACTGATCCTCTTCCTCGGAACGGTCGCCGTTCTCTTCGCCGCCGACTGGCGCGTGACCACCGCGATCCTCGTTCTCGCGCTCCCGATCGTGGCTGCCACGATCTTCTTCTTCCGGTGGATGCGTGGGCTCTACCGCCGCGTGCGCGGCCTCTACGCGCGCGTCTCCACGTTCGTCACCGAGTACGTGCAGGGAGTGCCCGTGCTCCAGCTCTTCGGCTACGAGGCGAGAGCGCGCGAGCGGCTGGCGGCCCTCAACACGGACAAGTTGATCGCGGAGCGGCGGGCGGCGCTCTACGAGTACGGATTCTGGGGCTTCCTCACATCCGTCGAGGTCGGCGCGGTCATGCTGATCCTCTACCTGGGATCGGGCCGGCTCCTCGGCGTCACGGTCACGGTGGGAACGCTCGTGCTCTTCATCGAGTACACGCGGCGCGTCTTCTGGCCGCTCGCGATGTTCTCCGAGCAGCTCAATTTCATCCAGCGCGCCTTCGCCTCGAGCGATCGCGTCTTCGGGATTCTCGACACGCCGTCACGAACGCCGGACCGGGAACATGCGCTCGAGAGCGTGCCCGCTCGGTGGAGCGAGCTGGTCTTCGACGATGTCTCGTTCGTCTACGACGGCGGGACGAAGGCGCTCGACAGCGTCACGTTTTGCGTTCGGCGCGGCGAGAAGGTGGCGCTCGTCGGCGTCTCCGGCGGCGGCAAGACGACCATCACGAACATCCTCCTTCGCTTCTACGAGCCGACCGAAGGCCGCGTCAGGCTGGATGATCGAGACATTCGCGAATTCCGCCTGAGAGCATGGCGCTCGAAGATCGGGCTCGTGCTCCAGGAGATCCACCTCTTCCCCGGGACGGTGGCGGAGAACTTGCGCGCCCTGAACGACGGCGTGCCCACGGCCGACATCGAGCGCGCCGTGAGGATCGTCGGTGCCGAGGATGTCATCGCGCGGCTGCCGCGTGGGTACGAAGAGCCGCTCGCCGAGGGCGGATCGAACCTCTCCATGGGCGAGCGGCAGCTTCTCTCGTTCGCAAGGGCCGTCGTGGCCGATCCCGACCTCCTGATCCTGGACGAGGCGACCTCCTCGGTGGATCCCGCGACGGAGCGGAAGCTGCAGCTGTCGGTGGACCGGCTTCTCAAGGGACGCACCTCGCTCGTCATCGCGCACCGGCTGGCCACGGTCGTGAGCGCCGACCGGATCCTCGTGCTCCACCGCGGCCGCGTCGCCGAGGAGGGAACCCACGATGAGCTCTACGCTCGCGGGGGGATCTACCACGATCTCTTCGACCTCCAGTTCAAGAGCGAGGCGGCTGGATGAAAACGCGCGAGCACGTCGCCTGGATCATCAAGTTCTGGAGGCCGCACTGGCGGTTCCTGTTCTTCCTGTTCTTCTTCACGCTCGTATCGAGCGCCGTGGCGATCGCCTACCCGCTCGTCTTCCGCCGCGTCATTGACGTCGTGTACAAAGCGCTCGAGGCCGGCCATCCCGAGAAGAGCCCTCTCTACCGGCTGCTGGGGATCCTCTTCCTGATCGCGATCGGGCGGTTCATCGCGGGCTTCTACCCGTCGTTCCGGGCGTGGATGAACCTCACGCTCGAAAGGGACATCCGGGAGAAGGTGTTCGGCGCGCTCTTGGAGAAGGACTACACCTTCTTCGGCAAGTTCCGCACGGGCGACCTGGTCACGCGCCTCACCGACGACATCGCCGACTTTCCCCGCATCGCGTGGTTCTCCTGCTCGGGGATCTTCAGATTCGTGGATTCGGCCTCGAAGTTCATCTTCTGCATCCTCGCGATGTTGATGCTGGATGCGCGGCTGGCGATGCTCGCCATGCTCCCGGTTCCGGTGATGCTCCTCGTGATCTACCGCGCCCAGCAGGCGATGGGCGCGACCTACCGGCGGCAGCAGGAGGCGATCTCCGGCACGAACAATCTCCTGGAATCCGCCTTCTCGGGCATCCGGATCGTGAAGGCATTCAACGGCGAGTCGGGCCATCAGCGGCGCCTCGCGGCGATCCTCGAGGAGCGGATCGGCATCCAGATGAAGCTCGCGAAGCTCGCCGTGTTCCTCTTCTCGATGGACAACATCGCAAGCCGCCTCGGGCAGGTCATCGTGCTCTCCGTGGGCGGCATTCAGGTGCTTGCGGGCGAGATGACGCTCGGGACGCTCTACGCGTTCTACGTCTATCTGGACATGCTCATCTACCCGATGACCGACCTGCCGAACCTCTTCGTCACGGCGCGGCAGGCGTTCGTCTCCATTGATCGCGAGGAGGAGGTTCTGCGCGCGCCGGTCGTCGTGCGCCGTGACGGCGTCGCGGAGACGGAACCGGTGCGCCGGCTCTCGCTCCGCAACGTGAGCTTTCGCTACCGCGAGGATCTCGATCCCGCGCTTCGCGGCGTGACGATGGACGTCGAGGCGGGAAGACGGATCGCGGTGGTCGGCCCCGTGGCGAGCGGGAAGTCCACGCTGCTCAGGCTCGTCGCGGGACTTCTGCCCGCGCAAGAGGGTGAGTACCGCGTGAACGGGCGTCCGTTCGCCGAGTGGCGGTGGCCGTCGCTCCGGCGCCATGTAGGCTATGTCCCTCAGGAGTCGCATCTGTTCTCCGAGACGATCGCCGAAAACGTGGCATTCGGACGGCCCGCGGATCCGGCGTGGATCGAGAGCTGCCTCGAGGTGGCGCAGATGGGGCCCGACGTGCGTGCGATGAAGGATGGACTGTCCACGCCGCTCGGCACGCGCGGCACGCTCGTTTCCGGCGGGCAGAAGCAGCGCATCGCCATCGCGCGGGCGCTTGCGGGGAGGCCGAGCCTGCTCTTGCTCGACGACTGCACCGCCTCGCTCGACGCGCGAAACGAGGACCTCTTCTGGCGCGCGCTCGAGGAACGATTCCCTGAGCTCACCGTGCTCCTCGTCTCGCACCGGCTCGCCACTATCCTGCGCGCGGACGCAATTCTAATAATGGATCGGGGGCGGGTCGAGGACTTCGGAACGCACTCGGAGCTGGCGGAGCGATGCGCGGTGTACCGCGAGTTCCTTCTCACGGAGGAGAAGAAGAGCCATCTCACCGAAGAGGCGGTCTAGCCCGTGACCGGACGGCACGATCCCTACGCGGCGTTCCGGGTCGAGGACTACCGCCGCTACCTCGGCGGCTGGATCGTGGCGCTCCTCACCTACCGGATCCAGGGTGTCGCGATCGGCTGGGAGATGTACGAACGCACGGGCCGGCCGCTGGCGCTCGGACTCGTCGGGCTCGTTCAGGCTCTGCCGCTCATCGCGCTCGCGCTGCCCGCCGGGTACCTCGCCGACCGGTTCGACCGGCGCCGCGTGCTTGTCGTGAGCCTTGCCGGGATGACGGCGGCCTCGCTGGGGCTCGCCGCGGTCTCGCACTTCGACGGCCCGATCCCGCTCATGTACGCGCTGCTCTTCCTCGACGCGGCGGCGCTCTCTCTCGGGCGGCCGGCGCGCATGTCGCTCCTCCCGCAGCTCGTGCCCCGGGGCATCTTCCCGAACGCGGTCACGTGGAACACCAGCATGTGGCAGGTCGCGTCCGTGGTCGGGCCCGCGATCGGAGGGTTCATCATCGGCTTCACGCCCGCGATCGCCTACGTCCTCGCCGCTCTGGGGTCGGTATTCTACGCGAGCCTCCTCTCGCGCATCACGATCCGCAAGGATGTCGCCGCGCCGGAGCGGATCTCGCGCGAATCGGCTCTCGCGGGGCTACGCTTCGTCCGGAGGAGCCGCGGCCTTCTCGCGGCGATCACGCTCGACATGTTCGCCGTGCTCCTCGGAGGGGCCACCTTCCTTCTTCCCATCTATGCCACGGACATCCTCCGCGTCGGCGCTCACGGCTTCGGCGCGCTGAACGCGGCCCCGGCGGCGGGGGCGCTCTTCACCGCCCTCGTCCTCGCGTTTCGTCCGCCGCTTCGCCACGCAGGACGCGATCTGCTTCTGGCCGTCACCGGATTCGGCGTGGCGACGATCGTGTTCGGGTTCTCGCGCTCCTACCCGCTCTCGCTCGCGATGCTCTTCCTCACGGGTGCGTTCGACAACGTCAGCGTCGTGATCCGTCACACGCTCATCCAGCTCATGACGCCGGATCAGATGCGCGGGCGCGTCTCCGCCGTGAACGGGATCTTCATCAGCGTCTCGAACGAGCTGGGCGGATTCGAATCGGGCGTCGTGGCGGACGCCTTCGGGCCGGTGGCGTCGGCGGTGAGCGGCGGGGTCGGCACGATTGCGGTCGTAGCCACGGTGGCCGCGTTCTCGCCCGAGCTGCGGGCCGTGGGGGCGTTGCACGCGACAAAGGTGGCGGATGCGGAGGAGGAGAGGCCGCAACCGGTCTCCCGGCCGCGGCCCCCTCGACGTCGAGCGCGCGTGCGACTACCGTAGCGGCCCCGGCACGAGTTCACGGATCGCCTCCCAGCGATCCGTCTGCGCCGGCGTCAGCAGCGACTCGATCCTCCCGGCGATGGACTGCTCGATAGTGAGGATCCTGTCCGCTGCCTGCTCTGGCTCGATCGCGCCCGAACGGATCCCCTCGAGCACCTCGGTGCGCTCCGGGATCGAATCCATGTACAGCGAGCGAACCTCGCTCGCCTGATCCTCGCTCAAGCCCAGCACGCGCCCGAGAAACTCAGCACGCCGGCCCACGTGATCGTCGAGGTGCGAAAGACGCCACTCGACGCGATCGCCGATACGCTCGCTCCGCATCTTCGCTGCCTTCTCCCGCTGCTCCTCGGTGAGACCCAGCTCGCGCCCGGGACCACCGCCGAAGCCGCCGTGACCGAAACCGAAGCCGACATCGCCGCGCCCGCGGCCCTGGTGGATCCTCTCACGGAGCTTCGCCCCACCGCCGGAGCGGAAGAACTCGTCACGCCGCGCAGCCGTCAGCCGCGCGAGATCGGCGAACTGATCCGGGGTGAGGATCTTCGAGGCGCTCTCGAGGAATCCGATCAAGGGCGGCTCGCCCATCCCGGGGCCGTCACCTCGGCCCAGCCGGCCGGGACCCTCGCCAATGAGGCACCGCCTCCCCTCGTTCAGCTTCTCGAGCGCGCCCTGCATCTCGTCGCGCTGCGTGGCCGAGAGCTGTAGCGCATCGAAATCGTGGATGGTGAGCCTGAGCAGCTGTCCCCGGCTCTCGAGGTCATTCGCCGCGGCGGCCTCCGGTCGCGCAGCCGATTTTGCGGTGCCCTCGCTGTCACCGCACGCCACGAACACCGTGAGCGCGGCGGCGACGGCCAGAGCCGGCAGAAGGAAGCGGGCTGTCGTCTTCATCGTGTCCTCCTCGTCTCGGGCGAGGCCCCGATGGCCTCACCACGCATGAAGGTACCGGGAGGATGTGTCAGAGATGTGTCAGCGGGCTGGCATTTGATGGCTGCCACGAGACCCGGAAAACGAGGCCGCCGCCGGCCGGAGCGTGCGATCCCGTCGCTCCCCCGCCGCCGGCTGGAGCCGGCGGCCCGTCACTCC
>JAGVPR010000014.1 GCA_020052115.1 Candidatus Eiseniibacteriota bacterium | reverse complement strand
TCCGCCGAGTGGCGACGCTCCGCTCCTTCCGCCTTCCAGGGGGAGAGCGCGCCATCCGTGAACCGCGGCGCTCGGCGCTGGGGTTGCTCCACGGTATGCTGGGGGCGGAGGCGCGGACTGAAGGGAGCGCCTGGTTCGGCGAGGACGCCCTGGGCTCGCTTCTTTCGATGTTGGAGACCGGCCTCAACAGCCCCGTCACGACCAGCATGGGCCGCTTGTTCGACGCGGTCGCCGCCCTGACCGGCGGTCCCCCGGCGCTCCGTTTCGAGGGCCAGGCCGCCATGGATCTCGAGTTCGCTCTCTGCGGCGCGCACGCTGAAGGCGCCTACCCGCTTCCGCTTCTCGATGGAGATCCGGCCGAGGCGGACTGGAGACCGCTGGTCGAGGCGCTGCTCGAGGACCGCGGGCGCGGGGCCTCGCGCGCTCGGATGAGCGCCCGATTCCATGAGGCCGTTGTGGAGATGGGTGTAGCTGTCGCCCGGCGCGCCGGCCTGCCGCGGGTGGTGCTCACCGGCGGCTGTTTCCAGAACGCGTACCTCACGGAGAGACTTCGCGAGCGGCTCTGCGAGGAAGGGTTCACGGTATTCGTCCATCGAGCGATCCCGCCGAATGACGGCGGCATCGCCTTTGGCCAGCTACTCGTCGCACGGCGACGGCTCGAGGGGGGCGGCGATGTGTCTCGGCATACCGGGTGAGATCCTGAGCATCGAGGATGCGGATCTCCGAAAGGGCCAGGTCTCCTTCGGGGGCGTCGTGAAAGAGATCTGCCTCGCTTACGTTCCGGAAGCCGAGGTCGGCGACTACGTCATCGTCCACGCCGGCTTCGCACTGAGCCGCATTGACGAAGAGGAGGCCCGTCAGGTGTTCGAGTACCTCGCCGAGATGGAGAGGCTGGCCGAGGCCGAGGAGCCGCCCGCGTGAAGTATCTCGATGAGTATCGCGACGCCGCGCTCGCCCGGCGCCTCGCGGACGCAGTCCGCGCCGCGACGACCCGCCCATGGCGGATCATGGAGGTGTGCGGCGGCCAGACCCATTCCATCGTGCGCTTCGGCATTGACGGCATGCTCCCTCCCGAGATCACGCTCATCCACGGCCCCGGCTGTCCGGTCTGCGTCACCCCGCTCGAAACGCTGGACCGCGCCCTCGCGATCGCATCCAGGCCCGAGGTGATCTTCTGCTCCTTCGGCGACATGCTCCGGGTTCCTGGCAGCGGACGAGATCTCTTCACCGTGAAATCGCAAGGCGGGGACGTGCGGATCGTCTATTCGCCGCTCGACGCGCTGGAACTGGCGACAAAGCACCCGGACCGAGAGGTGGTCTTCTTTGCGGTGGGGTTCGAGACCACGGCTCCGGCAAACGGGATGGCGGTCTATCAGGCGAAGAAGCTCGGCGTCCGGAACTTCTCGCTCCTCGTCTCCCATGTGCTCGTGCCGCCGGCGCTCGAGGCGATCCTCTCCTCGCCGCAGAACCTCGTGAACGGGTTTCTGGCCGCGGGCCACGTCTGCACCGTCATGGGATTCGAGGAATACCGGCCGATCGCCCGGCGTTACCACGTGCCGATCGTCGTGACTGGCTTCGAGCCGGTGGACATCCTCCAGGGAATCCTGCTCTGCGTGAAGCAGCTCGAGGAGGGCCGCGCCGAAGTCGAGAACCAGTACGCGCGATCCGTGCGCGGCGAAGGCAATACCGAGGCGCGCCGCTTGATCGCCGAGGTCTTCGAAGTGGTGCCGCGCAAGTGGCGCGGCATCGGCGCCATCCCGATGAGCGGCCTCGGTCTGCGCCCGGAGTACGCGGCCTTCGACGCCGAAAGGAGGTTCGCGGTCTCCGCGATCACGGCCGAGGAATCCCCCGAGTGCATCAGCGGCCTCGTGCTCCAGGGCGTCAAGAAGCCCGCGGAATGTCCGGCCTTCGGCACGCGCTGCACGCCGGATGCGCCTCTCGGCGCGACGATGGTCTCGTCAGAGGGCGCGTGCGCGGCCTACTACCGGTACCGGAGGGCGTCATGACGCGCGAGGAGTTCAAGCTGATCTGCCCGGCGCCGATCGGCGAGCGCGACACGATCCAGATGGCCCACGGCGGCGGGGGCCGCCTGATGCGGCGTCTGATCGAGGACGTCTTCCTGCCGGCTTTCCACAACCCGGCCCTCGACGCGCGCCACGACAGCGCCGTTCTTGATATCGGGGGCGCGCGGCTCGCCTTCACCACCGACGGGTACGTGGTGAGTCCCCTCTTCTTCCCCGGCGGCGACATCGGCCGGCTCGCGGTCTTCGGCACCGTGAACGATCTCGCCATGGCCGGAGCGCGCCCGCTCGCTCTGAGCGCCGCCTTCATCCTCGAGGAGGGCTTGCCGCTCGAGCTGCTGCGTCGAGTCGTCGCCTCGATGCGAGCGGCGGCGGAGGACGCAGGCGTGCCGCTCGTCACGGGCGATACCAAGGTCGTGGATCGAGGCAAGGGCGACGGGGTCTTCATCAGCACCGCAGGGGTCGGTCTCGTGCCCCCGGGGGTGGATGTCCGCCCAGCGCGCGTGCGCCCGGACGATGCGATCCTTCTCTCGGGCGACGTGGGCCGCCACGGCGTGGCCATCCTGTCCGTCCGTGACGGGTTGCGATTCGAAGGTGCACCGGAGAGCGATTGCGCGCCGCTGGCGGGCCCGGTCGGGGCCCTCATCGAGTCCGGCATCGAGGTGCACTGCCTGCGCGACCTCACGCGCGGGGGACTCGCCTCCGCGCTCAACGAGATCGCCGCCGACGCCGCCCTTTCGATCACAGTCGAGGAGACCGCGATCCCGGTCATCCCCGCCGTCGCCGGCGCCTGCGAGATCCTGGGGCTCGACCCTCTCTACGTCGCGAACGAAGGCCGCTTCATCGCCTTTCTTCCTGCGGCCCAGGCCGAGAAGGCGATCGAGGTGTTGCGCGGCCACCCGTTCTCCGCGGGGGCCTGCATGATCGGGCGCGCCGCCTCCGGCTCGGCGACCGTGACGCTGAGAGGCCGGCTGGGTGGCAGCCGGCCTCTCGATCTTCTCTCGGGAGAACAGCTCCCGAGGATCTGCTGATCGGTCCTTACATCGCCGCGAGGATCTTCTGCAGCTCCTGCGTCGTCACCGACTTCGGACGCACGATCGGCGCCCCATAGGCGCGGTCGTGCACGTTCTGCGAGCAGATGCCGAGAGCGCGTGAGACGCTGAAGAGCACCGTGTAGTAGTCGAATTCCTTCATGCCGAAGTGGTAGAGCAGCGCGCCGGAGCCGGCGTCCACGTTCGGCCACGGGTCCTTCGCCTTCCCCTGCTCCACCAGCACCTTCGGCACGATGGCGAAGAGCCGGTCCACGAACCGGTAGACCGGATCCTCCGGACAGACCTTCGCGCCGAAGTTCAGGAACGCCGTGAAGCGGGGATCGGTCACGCGCAGGACCGCGTGTCCGTATCCCGGGATCACCTTGCCCGACTTCAGCGTATCCCAGCAGAACTGACGGAGGTTCTCATCGCTCGGCACTCCCTTGAAGTGCTCCTGGAGCGACAGCACGAACTTCAGGCATTCCTGGTTCGCGAGCCCGTGGAGCGGGCCGGCGAGACCGTTGAGGCCGGCGGTCAGGGCGTAGTAGACATCCGAGAGCGCCGAGGCCACCGTGTGGGCCGTGAAGGCCGAGACATTGCCGCCCTCGTGATCCGAGTGAAGCACCAAGTAGAGGCGGGTGAGCCGCGTGAAGTCGCCCTTCGGATCCGGCAGGCCGAGCATGCGGGCGTAATTCGCGCCCCAGTCGAGCGTCGGATCGGAGGCGATGCGCGGCCCCTTCCCGAATCGCAGGCGATAGACGGCGGCCGCGACCGCCGGCAGCCTGGCGATGAGCGTCAGGGCGTCCTCGAGCGCCGGCTCCCAATAGTCGCCCTTCTTCATCCCCTCGTCATAGCGCTTCCGGAAGACCGACTCCCGCTCCATGAGAAGGATCGCGGCGTTCAGCATCACCATCGGGTGCGAGTCCTTCGGCATCGCCGCGAGCACATCCCAGACGTACGAAGGCACCTCGCTTCGCGCCGTGAGCTGCGCCTGGAGATCCTGGAGCTGCTCCTTCGAAGGCATCTCGCCCGTGAGAAGCAACCAGAGGATCTCTTCGGGGAGCGCGTCCACGAGGTCACCGATGGGACGTCCGCGGATGACGAGGCCGCGGTCCGGGTCCACCGCCGACGTGTCGCACATGAGCCCCTTCACGCCGCGCAGGCCGCCGAAGAGCTGATCCACCGTCACCTGCGAGACGACCTTCGTCCGGTGGGCCTCATCAATCGCGCGGAGAGTTTCCCGGGCCGCCGGAACACTAGCCCTAAGGCGGTCCGCCAACATCGAGTTCGCCGTGCTGCTCGCCATCCTCCCATCCTCCCGCGAGGCGTCCCCTCGGGGCGCCCCACTGTTTCCGCCGCTCCGAAAGGGAACGGACGATTCAACCGGGCCTAGCGCTGGAAACGCGCTACGGCGATGCGCTACACATGATCCTGGGATCTCCGCAGCGTTCTCGCGAGCGCGGTTGCAGTCGGCCTGTCTGCGACCG
>JAGVPR010000110.1 GCA_020052115.1 Candidatus Eiseniibacteriota bacterium | reverse complement strand
TCGAGTTCTGCCGCGCGGCCGCCTCCTTCAATGAACCGCTTGAAGCGCCAGAGGATGGTGATCGAGATCGCCATGCCGCCCGCTGCCACCGCGAACGCGGGGTGGAAGCCGAGGCGGTGATGCACGAACTCCGCCACCACCGGGGCCAGGAACGCGCCCACGTTGATCCCCATGTAGAAGATGTTGTAGGCCCGGTCCTTGAGATGGCTTCCCTCGGGATAGAGGTTCCCCACCATGGCCGACACGTTGGGCTTGAAGAAGCCGTTCCCGATCACGAGGCAGGTGAGCGCGGCGTACACCACCGGGATGGAGCGGATCGAGAGAAGCAGGTGGCCCGCCATGAAGAAGAGCCCGCCGATCATGACCGCGCGGCGGTATCCCAGCTTCCGGTCGGCCAACCAGCCGCCGATGAGCGGGCTTGCGTACACGAACATGAGGTAGTTCGAGTAGAGGCCCGTGGCCTGGTCGGACGTCCAGGCGAAGCCCTGGCCGGTGGCATCCCGGAGATACAGCGTGAACATGGCGAGCATGGTGTAGAAGCTGAATCGCTCCCACATCTCGGTGGCGAAGAGGACGTAGAGCCCCTTCGGATGCCGCTCGGTCGCCGTCGTCATGCGCGGTCTCGCTCCTTCCGGATTGGCCGTCCCGTGCAGTCGCGCCGGCGCCAAGAATGGCAGAAGCCCGGCCTCCTGTCATCCGCCGCTCTCTGTACGAACTGCACGGCCCGAACCTCCATGTTATAATCCTGGCCGCGATTCATCCTTCTGCTCTCGTGATGGCCGATCCGCCCCGGCCGCGTTCGACGGGGAGGTCGCTGTTGCCACGCCACAGTCGCATGCCCGGCAGTTCCACCAGGACTCCCACAAGCAGCACATAGAGAACGGTTGCGATCGGATCTCTCGATGTCCGAAAGGAGGTTCAGTGATGATGCAGAGGTTCATCGGCTTCGTGGCCATCGCGGCGACCACGATCGCTCTCCACGCGCTACCGGCCCGCGCCGGCGACAAAGTCACCGGCATCCTGAAGTCGGGAGAGCGTCTTGAGCGGGTCGAGTACCGAGTGGTGCCGGCCTTCTACGTCGTCGAGTTCGTGAAGGACGGTGTCAAGCGAAACGTCAGCTTCAGCGACATCGAGGCGATCGTTGATGATGAGGGCCGGGACATCACCGCGGACGTGATGGGCGAGCGGTATCGGCCGCGCGGAGCGACTGCAGCCGGCGAGTCGGCCGAAGGTCCCGGCAGCGCGCCGGCGGACCCGGACACGCTGAAGCCGGTCGGAGACGGTGGGGTTCGGACCGTCACCGGAAACAACAGCCCGGGCGAGCCGTGGGTCTCGGAGCACTCCCCGGCCTGGAAGGCGTCGCGCCAGGCGCCTTGGCGAGTCGCGTTCAGCTTGGAGTCGGCGCTCGGGGTCCCCTTCGGCGACTACTACGACGGCACAAAGAGCGGGGCCGGAATCGAAGGGACCCTTCACATTGCGCTGACACGGGACGTCGCGTTACGAGCAAACGTAGCCCTGCTTGGGTTGGAGTTCTCGGACGAGATGCACTTGGTCAGTCTCGATCCGAACGTGGAGATCGTCTCGCAGGAGTATGACATCAACGCCGTCCGCTACACCGGCGGCGTCGAGTACCACCAACCGCTCCGCTCGATGGAGCCAGGAGGCAGTTTCTGGTTCGTTCATGCCTCGCTGGGCGTCATCCGCCACGACATACAGGGGAAGCTGGTCATCCGAAACACCTATGGCCAGACGGCGGAGGTCGAAGCAAGCGACACCCCGACGAAGTTCACGATGACGAGCGGGGCGGGAATTTTCCTCCCGGTCTCGCAGAAGCTCGGGTTCCAGCTTGGCGGCGACGTGGACGGGGTGTGGACGGAGGTGTACTACGAGGATGGTACGAGCTCCGTGGGAATTCGAGGATGGGTCATGACCTTGCACGCCGGCTTGACATTGGTGCTGTAAGAACCTCGGGACTTATTCGAAAAGGAGGACCTGATGTCGTCCAGAGCGAGAATCCTCGGCTTGCTGCTCGTTGCGCTCCTGCTGGCTCCCGGATGTGCGAAGAACTACGTGATCACCAATCCCCTCGGCGCACCGCTGCCGGCCCCGATGAAGTGCGCGGTCGGCGACATCGCCGATGGGCTGCCGGCCGACATGGAGCAGGGGAAGAAGCCGACGGCGGAGGACGTGCAGAAGCTCAGGCGCCACCTGGAGGAAGAAATCGCGAACCGCCGGTTGGCCGAGATCTTTCCATCGGATAATCCCGCCGCGGCCTACGAGATCACGGGGAGCGTCCTCGAGTACAAGCGTGGCAGCGGGGCGTTACGCTTCATCGTCGGCTTCGGCGCGGGAAACGCCAAGGCGACGGTAGGACTCAAGCTGATTGATCGGCAGACAGGGGCGACGATCTACGGTGGTAACTTCAGCGGGACGGTCTCTTCGGGGCTCGAAGGAGGCGATCAGGCGTTTCGACGTATCGCGAAGGACTTCGCGAAGGCGCTGAAGAAGGAGGCGGATAGGGCCCGCAAGTAGATCTCGGATGCTGAGGCCGAGACCGGATAGCGGTTCGCATCGGTAATCTCGGGAGCAGTTGGCCTGCCGGCCCGCTCGGAAAACACGAGCGGGCCGTGGTCGGGTGGGCCGAGTGGATTGCCGGTCCTCGCAAGGGGATCGGTGCATTCTGGTCCCGGCTCCTCTAGCCTGCCATCTCCGCGTACACCCCGCGATACGCCTCCACCATGCGATCCATCGAGAACTCGCCCGCCGCACGGACGCGGGCCGCCTCCGTCCATCGGGCGCGCGCGGGCGCATCCTCGAGCGCCCCCACGAGCGCATCCGCCAGCGCCGCCGGATCACCCGGCGGGACCATCCTCCCCGAAACGCCATCCTCCACGACTTCGGGGATTCCTCCCGCGCTCGTGGCGACGACCGGCACGCCCGCCGCGAACGCATCCAGAACGGCGCTCCCCAGCCCCTCCAGATTCGACGAGAGACAGAAGAGGTCGAATAGCGAGTAGAAATCCAGCGCATCACCCCGGAAGCCGGTGAAGACGACCGAGTCGCCGAGCGAGAGCCGGCGCGCGAGCGCGTGGAGCGGACGGCGAAGCGGGCCGTCGCCCACGAGGACGAACCGCACCTCGGGCCGGCGATCGAGCACTCGGCGCGCGGCGACGAGGAGCGTCTCCTGATCCTTGTGTCCGACGAGCGCGCCGATGTGCCCGATGACCGGCGCCCCCGGCCCCAGCCCGAACTCAGCCCGTAGCGAGGCGATGCGCTCGAGATCCGGGCGGACATATGCCGGCACCGCGCTCGGGATCACGCGAAGGCGCGTTCCCGGGAATCCCCACTCGCGTAGGACCTCCGCGATGCGCCGCGAGAGGCAGACGACACTATCGGCCTGCGCGTACTTCAAGCGCGAAAGGGGATCGCGCCCCGGCGTGAAATCCACGCGCCTCGTGTACACGATCGGTTTTCGTCCGCAGGCGAGCACCGCGAGCCCCAGCGCGCGCGACGCGTGCACGTGCACGAGGTCGTGCCCGCGCGCTTCGAGCGCGAGCCTCACG
>JAGVPR010000073.1 GCA_020052115.1 Candidatus Eiseniibacteriota bacterium | reverse complement strand
GCGACCTTCCTTCAGCGCGCCCGCCACGACGGCTGCATCGGGCCAGAGATCCCGGACCTCGAAGACCAGCGGCCGGCGCCACAGCCGCTTCAGCCAGAGAGCGGGCAGCCCGATCGTGAGGGGTGTGCTCGTCGCGAAGACGACGTCGTGGCGGCGCATCAGGCTCCCCACGATCGCCGCCGCGGCGGCGAAGCTCAGGAAGAAGTACAGCCGGCGGCGGAAGCTCCCGCGGAAACGCGAGTAGGACCAGACCCGCACGACATCAATCCCGTGGACACGCTCGCGCATGACGAGCCGCCCGCGGCAGCGCTCGAGGACGCTCCCGGCGCGGTAGTTGACGGTGGTGGTCAGCACCGTCACGCGATGGCCGGCCTCCACCAAATGCTTCGCGAGCTGCAGATGGCGGCTCCCGCCCGGCTCATCCGGCAGGTCGAAGTACTGCGTCAGCACGAGGACGCGCAAGGCGGGCTCCCCTACGTCTGCAGCCGCGCGCGCACGGCGTCCGCCCGCGCGTGGATCCGGCGGATCACGCGGCAGATCTCCTCGACCACGCTCAGTTCCAGGTGCGAGTACATCGGCAGGCAGAGCACGTGGTCGCACACCCACTGCGTGTTCGGTAGCGGCGGCTGCGGGCCGGGGAGGTCGCGGTACGGCTTCTGCGTGTGCACCGGCGGATGGAAGTAGCGGCGCGTCATGACCTTCTCGGGCACGAGCGCCGCGCCGAGCTGCTTCGATGTCAGGCCGAAGGCATCGCCGTCAACGAGGATCGCGAAGTAGTTCCAGTTGGTCCGCACCTCCGGCGGCATCGTCTGGAATCCGATGCCCGGCAGATCGGAGAGCCCCTGGCGATAGGCCCGAGCGAGGACCTCGCGGCGGGCCACGTTCTGCGCGCACTCCTCGAGCGAGAGGCGGGCGATGACGGCGTGGGGCTCGGACATCCGCGCGTTGAGGCCGACCCAGCGGCAGTCGTAGTTGCCCGGGTTGCCGTAGTTGCGCGCGACGCGAAGCTCCGCCGCGAGCGCGCGGTCTCGCGTGGCGACGATTCCGCCCTCGCACGCGACCACGACCTTCGTGGGGGCGAGGCTGAAGACCTCCGCGAGCCCGAAGGAGCCCGCCTTGCGGCCCCAGGCTTCGGTTCCGAGCGCGTGGGCCGCATCCGAAACCATCGGCAGGCCTCCGGACGCGGACTCGAGCGCGGGCCAGTCGGGCGCGTTGCCGAAGACGTACACGGGAGAGACGGCTCGCGCGCCGCCGCGGACAGCCGCCTCGAGCGCGGGCTTGGATATCGTGAACGTGTCCTTCTCGCAGTCGAGGAAGATCGTGTCCAGGCCGTTCCAAGTCAGGGCGTGAGCGGTCGCCGGGAACGTGAAGCTCGGCAGAGCCACCGGCCCCTTGAGATCCAGCACGCGCCAGATGAGCATCAACCCGGACGTGCAGTTGCTTACGGCGACGGCATCCTCGACTCCAAGAAGGTCGCGAGCCTCGGTTTCCAGACTTCTCACCTGCCGGTCGTTCGTCACCATCCCGCTCTCGAACACCTCGCGGAGCAAGGGTTCGATGCGGTGGATCGGCGGCGTCGTGGGTCGATTGATCGGGATCTCGGCGGCGAAAACGGGCGGGCCCCCGAGCAGTGCTGGCTCTCGTGTCATCGGCTCATCCTCACGGTAGATAGAGAAGCTGGCTTATGGTCGCAGCGCCCGGAAGCGGGCGCCATTCGGGACGAAGACTGAAAAGGACATGGCGCGGCTGGGGCACTTCAGCCGGCCTCCGGAGCGGGCTCCACCAGCACTCGGGCGCTGATGGCCGCGACGAAGACCATGAGCTGCTCGAGCCCCCAGACCAGGAGCCGGTCCCCGAACATGTTGACGATGAACATGCAGAGGACCATCGAGACGCCGCCGATCCCGATCGCGCGCGCGAACGGATCGTCCCGCCTCACGGCCAGCCGCCTGGACGTGCGCATCATCAGATAGAGAATCGCGAGGAACGCCGCCAGCCACGGCAGGCCGCCCTCCCCCCAGAGCTGGAGATAGACGTTGTGCGAGTTCTTGGCGTACCCCACGTCCTCCACCAGAACGGCCGGCAGGTTCTCGAACCCCACGCCGAGAACCGCGTTCTCGCGCGCCACTCTCATGGTCGCGTTCCAGACGTCGAGCCGTCCGCCGGAGTCCTTGTCCAGGGCCTCGTAGTCGGCGTCCACGACGCCCGTGTAGGTCGTCGCCAGGCGCTCCCTCACCGTGTCGGGCGCGCATGCCCACCCGAGGACGATGACGGCGATGTACGGGATCAAGAACTTGGGCTTGTACATGGCCGTGACGATGAACAGCGACACGACGAAGCCGATGAACGCGCCCCGGGAGTTCGGCAGAACGAGCCCCATCACCGAGACGGCCGTCGTCGCGAGGAGGACGACGCGCATCCAGACGGGGACCGATTTTCGCGCGACGACGATCGGGAGCAGAAAGCAGAGACCGCTCGCGTAGAAAGCCGCGAGGGTGTTGGCCTGGCCGATGCCCCCCCCGACGCGATAGCCCATTCGCGCCCCCTCGGCCTGACGGATGCAGGCGAAGGCGCCCAAGGCGAGCGCAATGGACATGACGAGCAGCGATCCGCGCACGGCGCGACGGCTCTCGAGCAAGCGGTAGAAGGCGAGGAACGTCAGGATTCCGCCGACCCGGTTCCAGAGGTCCTTTAGACGGTCCATGACCGGGAACCCCACTCCGGCCGGAGGCAGTATCCACCCGCGCAGGAAGGCGAGGAGTGCCGCGAGCATGAACAGCGCGAATGCGATCCAGATCGCCGGAAGCTTCTCGGCGCGCTCCCTGCTTCCCATGGTTCTCAGCAGAACGCTCAGAAGGGAGAGCCCCATCAAGAGATTCACGGCGTTGACGAACGGGATCGGCGACTTGGGAAGCCACTCTCCGAGCGGCATGGCGAACAGCAAGATATAGGGGATCACGGCCGGGAGGGACAGAAGGGACAAGCCGGCCACGGCGCCGAGCAGGATCTTGACGACTCGGTGCGGCGCCTGGCCGAGCTGAATTGACAGGAACACGACCCCGAGGCCGACGGTCAATCCCAATGCGACCGCGGCCGCATAGAGAAGCGGCCGCGAGCTGCTGGCGGACTGGAGCGGAAGGCCCTCGCGACCGAATGCCGGGGTCGCGCGGACCGGAAGCGGCTCAGCCCCCGTGGGATTCGTAGGCGTAGTAGTCGCGGTACCCGGCGTAGTACGAAAGGACTTTCTCGACATCGTTCAACACCACTCCGGCGACGTTGTCCTTCGCCTTGGTCTGGAGGTTCAGCCCCCAACGCGCCAGGTCCCTGGGCGTGCTCCCCGTACGGAGAACGTAGAGGACCTTGTCCACCTCGCGCCCCAGAATCATGGCGTCCGGCACCGGGACGTTCGGCGCGGAGTCCACGACGACATGGGTGAACTGCACTCGGATCTGCCCGAGGAGCCAGGCAACCGCCTCCGACTCGAGGGACTCCGAGCTGAAATGCTTCATGTCGCCGCACGGCACGAGGCTCAACCTGCCGGGCAACACCTCGACCATGTGCTCCGCCGTGAAGCGGCGATCCCGGATCGCCTCGATCACCCCGGGATGATCGTTCGCGACCCCGAAGGTACGGTGGAGACTCGGCCGGCGAAGGTCAAAATCAACGAGGACGACTTTCGCGTCGGCGCGGCGCGTGAGCGCGATCGCGAAGAGCGCGGCGACGGTGGATTTCCCCTCGCCGCGGCGCGCACTCGTGACCAGCACGGTGCGCGGGCCGGGACCGCGGCCCGACCGCGAGAGCATGAACGCCAGCCGGCGCAGCTCGTACATGCCGGGCGATTCCTTCGAATAGGCCTCGCGGACCCAGGCGACCGGTGATGGGACGCCCAGGATATCCGGCCATGACCCCTTTCCGTTCTGCGCGAAGGAGGGTGAGCCGCGGACATCGAGCCGCGGGAGCGAACCGATGACCTCCTTCTGGAGATACTCCTTCACCTCATCGGGATCATGCAGACCCGTGTCGTGAGTCTCCAACAAGATCACGAGCCCCACGCCCGCCAGGATCCCGCCAAGTCCCGCGAGCATGATCATGGCCATCCGGTTCGGCTTGTACGGCTTCATCGGAAGCGCCGGAGGCTCGAGCACGACGACGCGCCCGCCGGCCTGGGCGGCCTCGAAGGCCGAGGCGATCTGCGCCGCTGCGATCTGCTGCAGGAACGTCTTGTAGAACTCGCGGTTCATCGTCACTTCGTTCTGCAGCTTCTCCATCTCGTTCGCGCGTTCCGGCGCGCTCGATATGCGCGCGACGAAGGAGCCGATGATCTGCTCGTACCCGTCACGGCGCGCCTCGGCCCCGGCGAGATCCAGCTCGGAGAGCAGATAGCGCTCGGCGGCCTCGCGGAACTCCGCGCTCTCGCCGGCGAACCGAGTAGCCACGAGGGCCCGGATGTCCTGCAGCGCTTCCTGCCGCGTCCGAACGAGCTGCGGATCCACGGCCGGAGTCCCGCCGGACTGCTGCGGCGCCGAGCTGAT
>JAGVPR010000167.1 GCA_020052115.1 Candidatus Eiseniibacteriota bacterium | reverse complement strand
GGAGCGGCGAGCGCCGAGGCGAGCAAGGGCATCCCGTAGGCCCGACGAAAGAACGCGCCGAGGGGAACGCCGAGCAGGCGATGAAAGCTGTGGAAGTAGTAAACCGGCCCCATCACGAGCGCCAGGCTGGTCGCGATCGCCACCCCGATCGCCCCGAGCGGGCGCACCAGGACGAGCGAGAGGACGACGGTCGCGATCGCCGTCAGGGTCGCCGAGCGGGTGTGAAGGTCGGGCCGGTCGAGCGCGGCGCCGATCTGGGTGGCGAGCCCGTGCATCATGCTCGCCAGGTGGCCGGCCGCTAGGATCTGGAGGATCGTCGCGGACATCTCGAAGCCATCCCCCATCCACGCTCGGACGAATGGTCGCGCGAAGAGCGCCACGGCGACCATGAGCGGCAGCCCCGTCGCCGCCAGGTAGCGCGAGCCGCGCTCGTACAGGCCGCGCAGGCGGTCGCGTTCCCCCGTCGCGGAGAGCTCCGAGGCGAACGGGAGGACGGCCGAGACGAGAACGAGCGGCTGCTGCCGAGCGCGCATCGCCACCGCGCTGCCGATCTGGTACCAGCCGACCGTGGCCATGTTCGCGAACCGCGCCAGCAGGATGCGGTCGGTCTGGAAGGTGAGCACATCGGCGATCTTCACCGCCTGGAGCTTTAGCCCGAAGCTGATCAGCTCGCGGTACGCGCGACGACTGATGTGGCGCGGCGACAGTTGCAGCCGTGGGAAAAGTCGGCGCGCCGCCCATGCGTTGGCCGCAACCATGAGTACGGTCACCACCGCCTGCACGAGCAAGAGCCCGCGCAGGCCCCAGCCGAGCTCGAGGACGATGAACGTCCCCGCGAGCTGCGGAATGGTCACGGCGATCGTGATCCGGTTCGACAGGTCCATGCGTTGGAAGGCGACGACGAGGGACGGGAAGAGGACCGCGGCGTTTCCCAGCGCGAACAGGGCGAGCCCCCACCCCAGCACCATCTTGCCCTCGGACAGAAGAGGGGCCGGCACGCCGAGGATACGGGCCACGAGCCCGGCGCCCGCGAGCGAGGCGGCGGAGGCGACGATGCCGATCGCGAGGTGGACCGCGAATCCCGTCGTGGCGGCTTCGTTCAGGCGGTCGTCATCTCCCCGGGCTCGGTGCTCGGCCAGTTTCTTCACGTAGGCCGTCCCGAGCCCGAAATCGAGGAGTCCGACGTATCCGGTGAGGACCGTGATGAGAGACCAGAGGCCGAAGCGCTCGAGGCCCACGCGGCTCACGATGTAGGGGACGAGGATGAGGCTCACGCCGATGGTCCAGAAGCGGCCGATGAAATTGGCGATCGTGTTGCGGAGCAAGCGGTCCACGGCGCCGCCCGGCGGGACGCCGGAGGCCCTCGGCTCGGGCACCCCATCGGAAGGCATGCGGCGATTCTAGCGGCGGCCCCGCCCACGACGCAACACGGCCGACTCCGGGAGGCCCCACCGGGATCCTCCGGGTCCTGGGGCTCTTTCCCCATTCTCCTCAAGTTGTGGGCGCCCCTCACCGATCCGAGGGACAGATGCCACCCCGGGCGGGCAGCCGCTCCTTTCCGCCCTTCGCGTGAGGAGGGCCGTGATGTCGAGCATTCTGATTGTGGATGATGAGAAGGACCTGGTTCGCCGGTGCCGCGCCGAGCTCGCTGACGATGGGCACGACGTGTCCGCCGTGCCGGACGCCGACTCCGCGTTGGAGTGGCTCTCCCGAAACGACGCAGACCTCGTGATCCTCGACCTGGAGGTGCCCGGACGCCGCGGCCTCGATCTTCTCACCGACATCCTGCAGCGGC
The DNA here is from genome assembly GCA_020052115.1 of Candidatus Eiseniibacteriota bacterium. Lineage (GTDB taxonomy): Bacteria > Eisenbacteria > RBG-16-71-46 > JAGVPR01 > JAGVPR01 > JAGVPR01. Next base: position 4,438 of record JAGVPR010000167.1, on the reverse strand, counting down.
GTCGCCACACCCGGATCCTCGTGCACACGGCACGTCCTTGCTACCGGGACGACTTCAATTCCTGGGGCGCCGATGCCTACGTCATGAAGTCGGGCGATTCCTCGCCGCTGCGCTCGGCGGTCGCCATGCTTCTTCGAAAGGCCGCCTGACGAATCACCTTCGCCGTCCCTGATGAGCGTGCTACGTTCGCGACGACCAAGGGATCTCCATCGCGTCACGGCGGCAGCAGCCGCCGAGGAAGGGTTCTCGGAATGATCGGGCGTCCGACCTGGCCGCTCCACGCCAAGCAACTCGCCGCCGGGTCCATGGCGGCCGCCATTCTCCTCGCCGCACTCCCCTGCCTCGCCCTCGAGCCGGGCGCGCCGGTGGATTGGTCGCTCTTCCCCGTCGCTCCCTCCCTCGAAGTCCCTGTGCAGTTCTGGATCGAGATCTTCGCGCACTACGATCAAGACCAGTGGCTGCTCCACGACGAGGAGCGGCTCGACGTCATCTGGGAGGTTGTGGACGGCGAGATCCCGGGGACGAGGGCGGCCCGGAGGCGCCTGGCAAGGGAGTCGGAACGCATCCGAAAGACCCTCCTCCGCTTCGCGGCCCAGGGCCCCGAGCCGTCCGGACTCGACGACGAGGATCAGCGGATTCTGGAGATCGCCCGCGCGCTCGGGGGACCGGACGAATGGAAAGCCGCGGCCGGCCGCATCCGGGCCCAGGCGGGCCTCCGCAGCCGGTTCATCGCAGGTGTCCGGCGGTCGGGCCTCTACGGGCCGGGCATCCGCGCGACGCTCGCGGGCTACGGGATCCCGCAGGAAATCGCAGCGCTTCCACACGTGGAGTCCTCGTACAACTTCGCGGCCTATTCCAAGGTGGGCGCGGCAGGGGTCTGGCAGTTCATGCGCTCGACCGGCCGGCGTTTCATTGCGGTCAACGACGACCTCGACGAGCGCCGGGATCCGATCCGCGCCACGGCGGCGGCCGCACAGTACCTGCGCGAGAGCTACACCGAGTTCGGAAACTGGCCGCTCGCCATCACGTCTTACAACCACGGACAAAACGGCATCCGGCGCGCCGTCATGACGACCGGCTCGAGCGATCTCGGCGAGATCATCGCGAAGTACCACTCGAGGGCGTTCGGCTTCGCCTCGCGGAACTTCTACGCGGAATTCGTCGCGGTCCTCCGCATTCTCGAGAAGGCGCCGGAGAGGCTCCCGGGAATCGAGCCGTTCGCGCCCGTGCGTTGCGTGGAGGTTCCGACGCGTCACTTCCTGGCGGTGAAGGACATCCTGAAGACCTACGGCGTGGCGGAGGACGATTTCCGATCGCTGAACCCGGCCGTCGCCGCTCCGGTGCTGCGCGGGCAGCGCCGCATCCCGGCCGGCTATGTCCTTCGCCTGCCGACGTCCGCCGGGGTCGATCCCGACACTCTCTACGCGATGCTGCCGGAGACCTGCCTTCACGCCGAGCAGGTGCGGCACACGACCTACACAGTCCGCCGCGGCGACTCGCTCTCTCAGATCGCGAGGCGATTCGGGACGAGCGTCGGGGCCCTGGCCTCGATGAACGGCGTCGGGCGGCGGCACCTCATATACCCCGGCCAGAAGCTCCGCCTGCCGGCGGGCGCCTCCGACGGATTCGCGCAGCAGGACTAAGAGAGCTGCGCTCGAGACCTCGGCCGCGCTCTACCTCCTCTCCCACCTCATGCGGCCGACGCGTCCGTCGCTGCCGATCAGCACGTTCATCAGGAAGCTCAGCATTCCGATGAACAGCGATGCGAGAACGGCCGCCCAGAATCCGCTCACGCGAAGCCCCGGGAGGATCGCGTCCACGAGGAGAAGCAGCAGCGCGTTGATGACCAGGGTGAAGAGGCCGAGCGTCATGATGTTGATCGGCAGGGTCAGGACGACGACGACCGGGCGGATGAACGCGTTGACGACCGAGAGGAGCACCGCGGAGAGGAAGGCGTCCCACCAGCCGATCACATTCAATCCGCGGTACACCTTGGCGACGATCATGACGGCGACGGTCATCACCACCCACCGGACGAGCCAACCGATCATCGTTCCTCCCGTGTTCGTGCCGGACGCATTCTAGGCCGCGCGCGAGCTGCCGCGCAAGTGCGCCCCGCCTCGGCCGCGGGCGTGCGCTTGCAATCCTGCGCGCAACTCCCTAAACTCCAACGAAACTGCGTCCGCCCGGTTCCCTTGACAAGGAGTTCTCATGTCGCTTGCGGTCACTCCTCGGAGCGAAGACTACTCACGCTGGTATACCGACGTCGTCCTGAAGGCCGAGCTGGCCGACTACTCCCCCGTCAAGGGGTGCATGGTCATCCGGCCGAACGGATACGCCATCTGGGAGAACATCCAGCGCATCCTCGACCGGATGATCAAGGACACGGGCCACAAGAACGCCTACTTTCCTCTGTTCATCCCGGAGAGCTTCCTGCACAAGGAGGCGGAGCACGTCGAGGGTTTCGCTCCGGAGTGCGCCGTCGTCACGCATGCCGGCGGCAAGAAGCTCGAGGAGCCGCTGGTCGTCCGGCCGACCTCCGAGACGATCATGCACGCGATGTTCGCGAAGTGGATCATGAGCTACCGGGACCTTCCGCTCCTTCTCAACCAGTGGGCGAACGTCGTGCGATGGGAGATGCGAACGCGCCTGTTCCTCCGGACGACGGAGTTCCTGTGGCAAGAAGGCCACACTTGCCATGCCTCCGAAGAGGAGGCCCAGGAAGAGACGCTGCGGATGCTCGAGGTGTACCGCGCCTTCGCCCAGGAGACGCTCGCGATTCCGGTGATCCACGGCCTCAAGACCGACTCGGAGAAATTCGCCGGCGCCGTTCGCACCTATGCGATCGAGGGGATGATGCAGGACAGGAAGGCGCTGCAGGCGGGCACTTCACACAATCTGGGCCAGAACTTCGCGAAGGCTTTCGAGATCCAGTACCAGGATCGCGATGGGAAGATGCAGCACGTCTGGCAGACGTCATGGGGTGTGAGCACGCGGCTCGTCGGAGCCGTCGTGATGGTGCATGGCGATGACAAGGGACTCGTGCTGCCGCCGCGCATCGCGCCGACGCAGGTTGTCGTCGTGCCGATCTATTCGAGCGAGGCGGACCATGCCCGCGTGTCGGAATTCGCCGTCGGTGTCGAGGCCGCGCTCCGCGGCCGGGTTCTCTACGAGATTGATTGGCGCGACCAGTACAAGCCCGGGTGGAAGTACGCCGATTGGGAGCAGAAGGGCGTGCCGCTCCGGATCGAGATCGGTCCGCGCGACGTCGAGAAGGGACACGTGATGCTGGCGCGGCGAGACGGCGGCGCCAAGCAGACGATGCCCGTGGCCGCGCTCGCCGAGGGCGTGCCGGCGCTGCTCGAGGAAATCCAGGCGTCTTTGCTCAAGCGCGCGCTGGATTTCCGCGAGGCGAACACTTTCGAGGTGGACGATCATGAACGCTTCGAGGAGATCTTCGCGGGCGACGGCGGCTTCGTCCGGGCTCGCTGGTGCGGCGGCGCGGAGTGCGAAGCGTCCGTGAAGGAGCGTCTCAAGACCACGATTCGCGTGATCCCGTTCGGGGCGCCGGATGATCCCGGACCCTGCGCTGCTTGCGGGACGAAGGGCACGGGTCCGCGGGTGATCTGGGCGAAGGCGTACTGACGACCCGTCGGCAGGCCCGATGCGGCCGTGATCGAAGGAGGAACCATGGACAAGGACGACACCGCCGTGCGCTGCATCGGCTGCTCGCGGCCCGTGGGTCAGGTGCCGTTGATCCCCGTGCTCCACCGTGACGGCCTCGGGCACATCTGCCCGCAGTGCCTCCCCGGCCTCATCCACGATCCTCAGAGCCTCGTGGGGCGGCTGCCCGGAGCCGAGAAGCTCGATCCGCACAAGCACTGACGGCGCGCGGCGCCGTCCCTAGAGGCTTCCCCCGGCCGGCTGCATCTGGATCCATTCGACGGTGCTTGTACGATCGGCCAGAAGCGCGGCCACGAGCATCTCTGCGACGGCCCCCGGGCGCATCATGCGCGACCGGTTGACCCGCCCGGCGTCCACCGCATCCCAGAGCGGCGTGTCGGTGGCGCCCGGGAGGAGCGCCGTCACGCGAATCCGCCGCGGGCGAAGCTCGCCGCGGAGGACATCGCTCAGGCCCAGCAGGCCGTGCTTCGAGGCGCAGTAGGCGCCGTTTTCGGGGAACGGCCGGCGTCCCGCCACAGAGACCATGGTGAAGATGTCGCCGCCGTCGGCCGCGAAGATCGGCAGCGCGGCCCGCACCGTGAGAAAGGCGCCGGTCAGGTTCGTACGCAGGACCTCGTTCCATTCCTCCGGCGAGGTCTTCTCGACCGAGCGAAAGAGAGCGATCCCCGCGTTCACGACCAGCACATCTATGTGACCGAAGCGCTCGCCCACGGAGAGCGCGGCAGCGGCCAGCGACGCCGGCTCACCGACGTCC
>JAGVPR010000078.1 GCA_020052115.1 Candidatus Eiseniibacteriota bacterium | reverse complement strand
TCGGCCCGCCCATCGGCGCCGCGGCCAGGAACGCCCGGCCTTCGATGCGCCCCGCATCCACCGTGCGCTCGACACGCGGATCGTCGAGCTCGCTCGCGGCTCGGGCGTCGTGGAGGACGCGCTCGTACCGCTCTTCGGTCTCGGGGGTCTCCCGCGGAAACACACGCACGACGACCTCTCCGCCCTTCTCGCTGTCCTCGGCGAGAAACACCTCGCCCGGCGGCGAGACGCGGAGCCGCTTGATCAGCAGATACGGTCCAAGCCTCTCACGTTCCATGATCGAACCTCGCGCGGCAGTTTAGCAGCCGTTCGGTGCCCGCGCGCCGGATCGTTCGTGGTATTCCTTGATCGAACGGCGAACCCTCGACCAAATTGGACCGGGGCCGGCAAGAACGGGGGATGGGTTGATGGGAAAGCGATTCGTACTTGGATTCATCCTGCTGCTGTTGAATGGGTTAGCGTTTTTCGCCGTGCCGGGCGCCCTCGCTCGGGATTCGGAGCCCCAGCCCATCCGGACCCACGACACGAAGCCGGCCACGGAGGCTGTGGGCGACACGGTGAAGACCGTCGAACTCCGCGCCAAGGAACAGCACGGGCTGCCGGCGCACAAAGCGGGGGCGGATACGGCTCTCGCGGCGATCATCCGCGGCGCATCGCGTGTCAGGCTTCAGCTTGAGAGCGCGGTCAGCTACGAAGGGCGGCGGGCGCGCACGGACACGCTCGGAATCACCTTCGCGGACCGGGAACTCATCGGTCTCGATTTCCCTTGGCGCGAGATCGCGACGATCGAGGTGAGCCGCGGCGACCGGCGATGGCTTGGCGCGGGGATCGGCGCGGTCATCGGGCTCGGCCTCGGCCTCTTCGTCGCCAGCCCGACCCTCGATGAGCAAGGGACGCTCGATGGGGCGACGCTCGAGGGGCTGCAGCTCGCGACGACGGTGGTGAGTGCTGCTCTCATTGGGTTCATCGGCTACGAGCTGGGCGGTCAGGATCGCAGGTGGGAGGCGGTCTATCCGTAGGGTCTCGGGGCGGATGCCCGGCTAGCGCTGCGCGGCGGCCGTCTCTCGCACCGGCGCCTCGGCGCTCCGCGGCCGCGGCTTCATCTTCGATGCGAAGACCGGTTTCGCCCCCCACTTGAGCAGTCCGAGGTAGCGTTCGTAGAAGAACGTCCCGAGATCTCGCGGGGCGAGGTAATACGTATCCGTGGGCTGCACGATCAGACTCACCTCGATGTTCGGAGCGAGCCCGATCGGGATCTGGTGCCGCCGGCAGGCCTCGTAGACGCGGCGGAACACGCGCTTCATGTCCTCCGGATCGGGTGATGGGTAGTGCTCCATCTGGGCCCCCCGGACCGGCCGGAAGATGCAGACGGTGGGGAAGGCGCCGACCTTCGTGATGTAGTCGATCGCACGGAAGGTATCCTCGATCGGCTCGACGCCCGCGATGATCTCGCCGGAGCATCGGCCCTTCCCGAGCTTCTTCGAGGTGTACTCGAGCGCCTGGAAGAACCGCTCCTGGCCGATGATCCGCTCCTTGCCGGGCAGCAGATCGCGGAAGTATTCCTTGTTCCAGAACTCGAAACAGAAGGAGAAGTGGTCGGCCCCGAGATCAATGAGCCAGTCGTATTGCCGCGTGTCCTTGACCGGCGTCGCCTGGACGCCGACGAGGATGCCGACCTGCTCCTTGAGCGCCTTAACGTACGGCGCGCACACTTCGAGCTCGCGGGGCCCCTGGTAGCCGCTGTTGAAGTGCACGAACGTGACGCCGGATTCCTCCTTCGCCGTGCGCACGACCTCGACGACGTCTTCGACCGTCTTGTCCAGGTCCTCGGTGACGCCCACGTTGAGGCCGGTCGTGCAGAACTTGCAGTTTTCGTCGCCCCTGTTCCAGAACGCGCAGACGTTGCCGACGTAGATGCCCAGGTAAGTCCCCTGCAGCACGCCGATGCGACTCATCACGGTGCCGGCCTTCGTGCGTCGCTGATACCAAGAGGGAGCCGGAGGGATGTCGAGCGCGTAATGCTCGCCGTCACGCGTGTCGTGAACGGTGTAGGCGCCGTTCTGTCTCTCCAGCAGGAACGGCGAGTTCTTCGCGAAGTCTTCTTCGACGGGGACGTTGACCCAGAGCCCATGCCCCCGCGCGGGGATGCGCGCTTCCAGGCCGCTTCCGAGGCCCGCGCGCGTGCGGGAGAACAGGTTGCCGTCGTCCTCGACCCCGGCGGATGGGTCTATGCGGATTCCCCTGCAGAAAAGCTCGATCTCCAACTCGCCGGGATTGAAGCGCTTGCTCATCTCTGCCCCCATGGATGGGCCGTTTGGATCAGCACAATGCGAAACCGAGCACACCATCTGATTATAAAAGACATGTTCGTCCACAATCAAGCCGGTTCCTTGACCCTCCGCCGGCATCCGGGTACGATGGCATGGGATCTCAAGGAGTTAGGCGCATCTCCGCATTCCCCGCCAAGTCCCTATTCGCAGCGATGGAGGAGCCTCGTGGCCGTTCTGAAAATCGCGCAGATGGGCAACCCCATTCTCCGCCGCGTTACCGACCCGGTCTCCAAGCAGGAGCTCTCGTCGGAGCGCCTCCAGCGTCTCATAGACGACATGATCGAGACGATGCGCGAGTACGAGGGTGTCGGTCTGGCGGCTCCGCAAGTCCACGTGCCGAGGCAGATTCTCGTGATCGAGTCCCGGGAGAAGGGCCGTTACCCCGCGGAGTCGGAATCTCCTCTCATGGCTCTCGTCAACCCCGTGATCGTCGAGCGTTCACCCGAGAGGGTTCGGGGGTGGGAAGGGTGTCTGAGCGTCGAGGGGATCCGCGGGATCGTGCCGCGGCACGAGCGGGTCACCGTCGAGGCGCTCGACCGCGCGGGCAAGCCGGTGCGCCTGGAACTCGCCGAGTACCCGGCGGTCATCGCGCAGCACGAGATAGATCACCTGCAGGGCATTCTCTTCCTCGACCGGATGGAGGATCTGCGCTCGCTCACGTTCATGCGCGAGTACTCGCGCTTCTGGAGCGGCGCCGATGACGACGAGGAGGAAGAAGAGGGAGAGGGAGAGGGCTCCGCCGCCCAGGAGGAGAGATGACCGAGATCCAAAGGGAGACGCTCGAGGTTGATGTCCTCTTCGTGGGCGCCGGCCCGGCGTGTCTGGCCGGCGCGATCCGCATGGGCCGGATACTGAAAGGGCAAGTGCCCGGCGTCGCCTCTCCCGGAGACCTCTCCATCATGGTGATCGAGAAGGGCGCCGAGGCGGGCTCCCACTCGATCTCGGGCGCCATCCTGGATCCGAAGGCTCTGGCCGAGTTGATCCCCGACTTCCGCGATCGCGGGGCGCCGCTCGAGAGCCCGGTCGGCGACGACGACCTCTACTACCTCACGCGCCGCCGCGCACTGCGCTCGCCGATCACGCCGCCGCCGCTTCGCAACCACGGCTGCTTCATCGTTTCGCTCGGCAAGCTCACGCGGTGGATGGGGGAGCAGCTCGAGGGCCTCGGTGTGGACCTGATTCCCGGCTTTCCGGGAAGCGAGCTGCTCTACGAAGACGACCGCGTCGTCGGCGTTCGCACCGGCGACAAGGGGCTCGATCGCGAAGGGAAGCCGAAGTCGAACTTCGAGCCGGGCGTGGACATCCGCGCGAAGGTCACGGTTCTCGGAGAGGGCGCGCGCGGTTCGCTCACGAAGCAGCTCGTCGCGCGCCACCATCTCGATGCGGGGTGCAATCCCCAAGTCTATACGACCGGCGTCAAGGAGGTGTGGGAGGTTCCCGAGGGGCGGCTTCGCCCCGGCTCGGTCGTCCACACGCTCGGCTTCCCGCTCGATGCGAAGACGTTCGGCGGCGGCTTCCTCTACGGAATGGCCGACAATCACATCTCCGCCGGCTTCGTGACGGATCTCGGCTACGAGGATCCGCACACGGATCCGCACTCGGTCTTTCAGCAGTTCAAGACGCATCCGCTAGTGGCGCGCTTCCTCGAGGGCGGTCGCGTCGTGTCCTACGGCGCGAAGGCGATCCCCGAGGGTGGTTACTGGTCCATTCCTCAGCTCTACGTGGACGGCTGTCTCATCGCGGGCGATTCGGGGAGCTTGCTGAATGCGCAGCGTTTGAAGGGGATCCACACGGCGATGAAGTCGGGCATGATCGCAGCCGACGTGGTCGCCGGCTGCCTCGCCGCCGGGGACTCGTCGGCCGCGCGCCTCAAGGAGTATCAGGATCGGATCAAGTCCTCCTGGATGGGGCGCGAGCTGTGGAACGTGCGCAACTTCCACCAGGCGTTCGACGGCGGACTCTGGTCGGGTCTAGTGCACTCGGCGCTCCAGATGGCGACGGGCGGGCGCGGCGTGCGGAATCGCTACCCGACGGTCGCGAGCCACGAGCGCATGCGCCGGCTCCGTCCCGGCGAGAAGCCGCCCGGGCGCGCCTTCGACGGCAAGCTCACCTTCGACAAGCTCACGGACGTGTACTTCTCGGGCACGAAGCACGAGGAGAACCAACCGTGCCACCTCGTGGTCGCCGACGTGGACATCTGCCACACGCGCTGCACCGAGGAGTACGGCAACCCGTGCCAGCACTTCTGCCCGGCGAGCGTGTACGAGATGGCCGAGACCGATGAGGGGTTGCGGCTGCGCATCAACGCGTCGAACTGCGTGCACTGCAAGACGTGCGACATCAAGGATCCGTATGGGATCATCAACTGGGTGACGCCCGAAGGCGGCGGCGGTCCGGCGTACGTGAGCCTGTAGGCGAGAGAGCGGGCGGCCGCCCGCCACGCCCGCTGATTCAGACTTTGACGTTCACGTCAATGTGTGTTAAGATCTGGCCAGATTGAGCGGTTGGGGCTTCGAGGGCCGGATTGATGCAGATCGGAGAGATGGCGGAGCGTGCGGGAGCGACCACCCGGGCGATCCGCTACTACGAGCAGGTCGGCCTGATCGGGCCGGCTTCGCGGACGGACGGCGGTTTCCGCCTCTACAATGAAGCCGACCTGGACCGGGTGCGTCTGATCCACACGTTGCAGGAACTGGGCCTCTCGCTTGCCGAGATTCGTTGCGTGGTGGTCGCCCGGGAAGGCTGGGGCACAGGGGCCCAGGCCGCGCCCGAGTTGAGGCGGATCCTCGAAGAGCAGATCCGCCGCGCCAGGGCCGAGGCGGCCCGCTTCCATCGGCTCGAAGAGGAACTGCGGCTTGCGTTGACGCTGGTTGATGGATGTAAGGAGTGTCCCGAAGGACCGTGGGGCCGGCCGTGCCCTTCGTGTCCGAACTGGACGGAGCGCTCGGAGGTTCCGCTGCCGATCCGCGGTTTGGTCTGACGCGGCGCGGGGTTTCACGATGAGAGTAGACGGCATCATCTACATGGATCATCACGCGACCACGCCGGCGGACCCGGCGGCCGTGGCCGCGATGCGTCCCTATTTCGAAGAGCGCTTCGGCAACCCGGCGAGCAAGACGCACATCTTCGGCTGGACGGCCGAAGAAGCCGTGGAGCGTGCGCGCGGACAGATCGCCGCGCTGCTCGGGTGCGCGCCGGCGGAGATTCTCTTCACCTCCGGCGCGACCGAGTCGGACAACCTCGCCGTCAAGGGCATCGCGCGGGCGAATGTCGATCGTGGCCGTCACCTCGTGACCGCCGTCACGGAGCACAAGGCTGTCCTCGATTCGATGCACCTCCTCGAAGAGGAGGGGTTCGAGGTCACCTATCTGCCGGTCGGCCGCGACGGGCTCCTCGACCCGGCCGATGTGCGGCGCGCGCTCCGGCCGGATACGACGCTCGTTTCGATCATGGCCGCGAACGGTGAGATCGGCGTGCTTCAGCCCATCTGCGAGATCGCCGCCGCCGCGCACGAAGTGGGCGCCTTCTTCCACACCGATGCGGTGCAGGCCGTGGGGAGGATCCCGGTGAGAGTCGAGGAGTGGGGCGCGGATCTCGCCTCGATCTCGGCGCACAAGATGTACGGCCCGAAGGGCGTCGGCGCGATCTACGTGCGGAGGCGGAGCCCGCGGATCCGCATGAAGCCGATCCTCACGGGCGGCGGCCAGGAGGGCGGCATCCGTCCGGGAACGCTCAACGTGCCGGGGATCGTCGGCTTCGGTGAAGCCTGCCGGGTCGCTCAGCAGAATCTCCCTACGGAGGCGCCGCGGCTGCTCGCGCTTCGCGAGAGGCTTCGCGAGGGGATCGCCGGCCGCATCGAAGGCACGCGCGTGAACGGCTCGCTCGAGAGGCGAGTGCCGGGCAATCTCAACCTCTCCTTCGAGCGGATCGAGGGGGAGACGCTCCTCATGTCGCTCGAGGGCGTGGCGCTTTCCAGCGGATCCGCATGCACGTCGAAGTCGGTGGAGGCCTCATACGTCCTGCGCGCCCTGGGATTGCCCGAGGGTCTGGCCCAGACCTCGATCCGGTTCGGTCTGGGGCGCTGGAACACCGAGGAGGATGTGGACTACGTGATCGAGGAGGTGGCGAGGAAGGCCGCGCGGCTGCGCGGTCCCGGCGCCGCCCGTATAGGAGTGGGGTCCAGATGAGGGCGCGCAGCGCCTGATCGAACGGGCCTCTGGGGTGCATCGCCGCCCCGAAACAACCCAGAGGAGGGAGACGAGATGTTGACCGTAACCCCGAAGGCTTCCGAGAAGATCCATGACCTCATGCGCGAGACGCCTGGAGAGGCCGAGGCCCTCCGCGTGCGTGTCGTGAGCGGTGGCTGCTCGGGTCTTTCCTATGGTTTGAACTTCGAGAAAGACACCGCGCCTGACGATCAAGTCTTCGAGACCAACGGCGTGCGAATCATCGTGGATCCGAGAAGCGCGCTGTATCTCGAGGGCGTCGAGATTGACTACGTCGAGGGTCTGCAGGGCTCGGGGTTCAAGATCGCGAATCCGAACGCAAAATCGTCCTGCGGCTGCGGCGAGTCGTTCAAGGTCTGACGCCGGCGGTTCTGCCGAGGAGGATGCATGAAGTACACGATCACGCTCCTGCCGGGTGACGGCATCGGCCCGGAGGTCATGGGCGCGGCCGTCCGCGTGGTGGACTCCTGCGGCTTGGGCGTCTCGTGGGAACCGCACATCGTCGGGCAGGAGGCGATCGAGCGGTTCCAGACGCCGCTGCCCCCCGAGGTCCTGGATTCGGTGCGCAAGAACCGCGTCGCCTTGAAGGGGCCGGTGACGACGCCGATCGGCAAGGGCTTCGGAAGCGTGAACGTCCTGCTCCGGCGCGAGTTGGAGCTGTATGCGAACCTGCGCCCGGTGCGCACGCTTCCGGGCGTGCGCTCTCGCTATTCGGGCGTGGATCTTGTCATCGTGCGCGAGAACACCGAGGGGCTCTACAGCGGCATCGAGCATCGGCTCACGAAGGGCGTCGTGGCGAGCCTCAAGGTCGCGACCGAGGCGGCCTGTCTCCGGATCTCGCGCTTCGGATTCGCATACGCCAGGAAGCACGGCCGCAAGAAGGTGACCGCGATTCACAAGGCGAACATCATGAAGCTCACGGACGGCCTCTTCCTTGACTGCGCCCGCCTCATCGCCCCGGAGTATCCCGAGATCCAGTACGAAGAGAAGATCATAGACAACGCCGCGATGCAGCTCATCCTGAATCCCGCGGCCTTCGATGTTCTCCTCAACGAGAACCTCTACGGCGACATCATCTCGGAGATCGGGGCGGGGCTGGTGGGCGGGCTCGGCGTCGTGCCGGGCGCGAACATCGGCGAAGAGAGTGCCGTCTTCGAAGCCGTTCACGGCTCGGCGCCGGACATCGCCGGGCAGAACCGCGCGAACCCGGTGGCGGCGATCCTGTCCGCCGCGCTCATGCTCGAGTATCTCGGAGAGCATGAGTCCGCGCAGCGGATCACCGCGGCCGTCCATGCCGTTCTCGCCGAGGGTCGCGCCGTGACGGCCGATCTCGGCGGGAAAGCCACGACCACGGAGATGACCGACGCTGTATTGCGGTCGCTCGAGCGCGCCCCGGCGGCGCCGCACGCAGCTCTCTGACGACGCGCGCCACGCGGCGCGAGGGAGGTCTGATTGAATCTGTACACGAGCGGGGCCGGCAACTACCCCAAGGTGGGGGATGCGCCGGAGCAGCAGGGTCTGCGGCGCGCGATCCAGAAATTCCAGGACGGGGCGATCAGCGCCGACGAGCTTCGCGCCGTTCAGGAGGAGGTGACGGCCGCCGTCATCCACGATCAGGAGTCGGCGGGGCTCGACTTCGTCACCGACGGTCTCATACGATGGGAAGACGGCCAGACCTACCTCGCCCGGAAGATCGATGGGTTCGAGATCGGCGGTCTGATCCGCTACTTCGACACGAACACTTACTATCGCCAGCCGATCGTGAACGCTCCCGTCCGCGCGCGCGGACCGATCACGGTGGACGACTACCGCTTCGCCGCATCCAAGGCGAAGAAGCCCGTGAAGGCCGTGCTCACGGGTCCGTACACCCTGGCCCGCCTGAGCGAGGACCGGCACTACGGGGGCGACCGGCGCGCGCTCGTGATGGATCTGGCCGCCGCGCTCGGCGAAGAGGCACGGGCGCTGGATGCGGCCGG